>JBEGUW010000094.1:0-17753 GCA_041178665.1 Bacteroidota bacterium | reverse complement strand
TGAAAACCCTCGGCGATAATTTGTCGGTCCGGCTTTACCCCAATCCAACGGGCACAGGCAGCGAGGTGGTGCTAAGTATCGAAGGAAATAGCAAATCGCGAAATATCGTCGTTTATAATTCTGTGGGCAGTAAAGTGTCCTCGCATCACATCGAAAAAGGAGAAAATCAGATTGTGTTGAAAGCCTCAACCTCAGGAATCTACTTCATTGAGATAGAAGGCGCCGGAAATCAAATCAAGTGGGTAGTGGAGTAAATACTAACCACCCCGCATACAACGCCTCACCCCGCGCTGATGTCTATCAACCCATAATCATGCGGAAGAACCTGATCATCCTAATTTGCCTCTTGCTAGGATTCGCTAGCGCCGCCGATGCACAATACAACTTCAATGCCCCCAACGCATCGGCCTATAATCCCATAAACAACCGCTACCTTATCACCAATCAAGGCAGTGGTGAGGTCCTTCAAATGGATGGCGCAGGCAACAAAACGCTGTTCGCCAAAAACCTAAAATCGCCCCGAAACATCGCCTTTCATAAACTCCCCATCGGATACGCAGTGCTCGTCCTCGACTCCAGTCGCATGGTCATCTACGATACCGTTGGCAACATCATCGGCACCGAAACTATTAGTGGCATCCGTCAGATCCAAGACTGCGCCTACGACTCCATCGCCCAAGTCCTTTATACCACCGATCGCCTTCGTGGCTGCATCTATAAAACCACCTTCGCCGTGGCAGCACCCCACACGCCCCATACATCGATCTGGGTCAGCAACATCACCAAGCCCTCCGCGATCATCTGGCAAAAGAGCAAAAACCGACTGCTGCTCGTCCAAGATACCACCAATACGAAAATTCTGGCTGTGTCGATCAGCGATTCCAGTGTGCAAACCCTCAGATCAACCAACATCAAAAATGCGATGGGACTGGCCGAGGACGCGCAAGGCAACCTCTACATTGCATCGGTGGGCGACAAATACATTTACCAACTCAACAAGTACTATAGCGGCAACCCCAAAGTGCTTCTTGGCGAACCCAAACCCGGCGATATCACCATCGTAAGTGAGCGCAACGAATGGGTCTACACTTGCGTCATTTGTGGCAAAGTTTTCGTGGCCGATATCCACCTGTTTGGTCCGGATAGCGAAATCGTAGGATGCGCTGGCGATAGTGTCACCACGTACAAAAACCCCTTCATTAAAAACATCGGGACGTTTGATAAAGGCAATGAATTTGTCCTTGAACTGAGCGATGACAAAGGCAATTTCGACAAAGGGTATGAGTTAAACCGCGTTTCAGATACCCTCATTCCTGCAAAAATTGATGCCGTACTTCCGAGCGATATCCCCGCGGGCATGGGTTATCGACTGAGATGGAGCAGCACCAAACCCGCAATCAATGGGGCTATCCAAATGACGCAAATTCTGGAAGCGCCTAGCTTGCTAATTTCCAATAAGGGTCTTGTTCGATACGATTGTGATGGCAAGGGGATTCGACTCAAAGCCCAGGATTCGGCAGTACAGACCGACTACACCTGGCGCGTCAATGGTGCCGTGATAGTTGATTCAACGCAATTTCTCACCGTAAAAGGGAAAAGTCAAAGTACCCAGTTCGTGCATCTATCTGCCAAACAATCGGTTACGGGTTGCACGGCTCATGATTCGGTTAGGATCGTGTTTGCCACATCGCCGCAAGTGGGATCGCAATGGCCCATGATCTCGGTCTGTTTCAATGATTCGGTGACACTGGGCGATACATCGAGCAGTAGCATTCATCAATTCTCTTGGAAAAATGGTCGCGGATGGAGTAGTCAATGGATGAAGCCGCATTACTTGGCTGTCCGAGCCGATACATTTCACTGTACTATTACCTCAACCCAAGGCTGTGTGGCCCAGGTTTCACAAGTGTTGAATGTTACTTTTTATGATTCTGTGCGATGGGTGAGGCAAAGTGATACGCTACTGGAAGTGGCCTCAAAGTGGGGTGATACGCTATATTGGTTTTATAATGGGAAATTGCTTCGCGCCGATAAACAAGTTCAGCAAATTCGTCCCGACAGTGGATGGTACAACGTATGTACGGGTCTCAAAAAACGGGGAGGGCAGGTCGGCTGTGTGCATTGCATCGAGAGTTTTTATGTCAGGGCGAAGCCGGTTTCGGGCACCCAATCTTTTGAACAGGCTGCGATGCGAATTTATCCCAATCCTTCGGGCGTGGGTAGTGATGTGATTTTGAGTATTCAAGGCAATGGTACATCCAATGGTGCATCCCGAAGTATCGTCGTTTATAATTCCGTGGGCAGCAAAGTGTCGACGTATCGCATTGAAAACGGACAACAGCAAATTAGCCTAGTCGCACCTTCTGCAGGGATCTACTTCATTGCGGTGGAAGGCTTTGGGAAGTTGTTGAAGTGGTTGGTGGAGTAGATGCAGTTGTAAAGTACTGATTTTTTGCAAATCTGAAATACCGGTGATTCAACCGATTGATGGGTTGTGGTTGCTCAAAGGGCGCGCCAATGAAAAGGCTGTCGGCGATTTGGCTGTTGGTCGTTGGCCAGGCTTGGATTTCCTCGGGCGACATGATTTTTGCGGTGTGGGTTTCGTTCAGTCCGATCCATTTTGAGGCGATGGCTGTTTCGTAGCTCAACCCCCACAGCGAACCTTTTTGAGAAAGCGCATTTGCAATTTTCGCAACAGTGTCGTTGGTGTTTGGCCCTTGTTCTTCAGCGGGTTGCTGAATCAGCAGTTTTGCATGGGGTTGCACCTTTACCAAATCGAATAGGAGTCGTTTTCTTTCGGCGTAGTTTGGCAGGTGTTTCTGTATGCCTAGCATCATCGAAAAGGCCAAAAACCACAAGGGAATGCTGATGAGCTGCTGGGTTCGGGATTGCGCCCCCGGTTGTTCGTCGATTTGATCCATCGATGCGAGGACTGATTTTTCCGAGTTCCACTGATAAATACCAATCGAGAGCATGCCGATGACCGCAACGGGGTAGAAGAATTTCTCCATATTGATATGGGCATCGCCTTGAGAATAAATCAGGACGGCGGCAAGGGTATCGACCACAAAAATCGCAAAGTAAATGGAAGTGGAGAGGCGCGAAGATTTTAGTAATCCGACGATAAAACAAGCGATGGCAGTTGCGGCGGGAATGAAAAACCATGCGGCGTGAAGGAGATAGTTTACGCTAAACAGGTTCGCAAATTGCGTGAAATTTTGGATATTGGTTAATGTGCTGTAGAGCTGCGCATCGTAGGGATTGCTTGGGGCGATGAGTTGCTTGGCGATGAATAATCCAGTAAGAGCAATCGCAAGGGATAGGGTTTGTTTTAAGTCCAATTTTCGCCATCCAAATAAAACTAAAATGGGGAGGAATAAAACGCCGGCGGGGTGTGATAGCCAAATAATTGTGATCGACAAAAAGAGTAACAGGGGCAGTCGTTTCGCGTCCAAAACAATCCATTGAATGGCGGTAATGAAGGCCAGTGCGCTGAGTCCGATTTCGCTATAACCAATAAAAAACGCTTCGCTGCCGCCGCAAAAAAATACCAAAAAATACAGCCATCGCAAGGGGCTTTTATCGGTGAGTGTCCATGCCAACCAAGCCATTAATGGCAGGATGATGTTTACGCTTTGCATCACCCAACTGAGCGGTGCGCCCAAATGTGAAAGCAACTGACCTGGCCATACCAAAAGTTCACAAGCGATGCGATCGTAAAAGAGACTTTGGTGATTTAAAATTCTAAAAAGGGTATAGGCGCTATCTGTGTGTAGCCACCTTTCCGGTCCAAGATAGACAACAACAAACAGGTAAATCGGCCAAAGGAATCCTTCTCCTTGTTTGCCAATCCATCGTTGCGTCCAGGTCATGGGCGGGTTATTCTGCAACCGTTTCAGTTTCTTCAGCAACCAAAACAGTACTCAAGATTTCGGGTTCATCGTCTTTTTCCACGATGAGGTTGTCTATGATGAATTCCTGACGCTCCGGGGTGTTTTTGCCCATGTAGTAATTGAGCAATTTTTCGATGTTCGATTCCTGGCTCAAGATTACCGGTTCGATGCGAATATCGGGTCCAATAAACCCAGCAAATTCATCCGGCGAAATTTCACCCAGTCCCTTAAATCGTGTTATTTCTGGTTTGTGTCCGAGTTTAGAAATCGCATTTTTTCGCTCTTCATCGGAATAGCAGTAAATCGTTTCCTTTTTGTTTCTAACCCTAAACAATGGCGTTCCCAAAATATAAAGGTGTCCGTTTCTCACCAAATCGGGGAAGAATTGCAAGAAGAATGTCATTAAGAGCAATCGAATATGCATCCCATCCACATCGGCATCGGTGGCGATCACAATTTTGTTAAATCGCAAATTTTCCAGGCCTTCTTCGATGTCTAAAGCGTGTTGAAGCAGGTTGAATTCTTCGTTTTCGTATACGATTTTCTTTTTTAGCCCGTAGCAGTTCAAGGGTTTACCACGTAAGCTAAACACCGCTTGCAGATTGGGGTTTCGGCTTTTGGTGATGGATCCGCTGGCGCTATCTCCCTCGGTAATGAATAGGGTGGTTTCGAATCGAACATCCGATTTTGGGTCGGTGAGGTGGGTTTTGCAATCCCTTAACTTTTTGTTGTGCAGGTTGGCTCTTTTGGCGCGTTCCTTGGCCAATTTTTGCACACCGGCCATGTCTTTTCGTTCGCGTTCGTTTTGCAGAATCTTCTTCAGCAATGCTTCGGCAACGGTTGGGTTTTTATGGAGGTAATCGTCTACGTTCTTCTTGATAAAATCAAGCATCGCCGTTTTGATACTCGGCCCATCGGCTCCCATGTCGGCGCTGCCCAGTTTTGTCTTCGTTTGACTTTCGAACACGGGTTCCATGATACGAATACTGATGGCTGCGGTGATTGAAGCGCGAATGTCGGTGGCGTCAAATTCCTTCTTGTAAAACTCGCGAATGGTCTTGACGAAAGTTTCGCGGAAGGCTGCTAAGTGTGTTCCCCCTTGGGTTGTGTATTGGCCGTTTACGAAGGAGTAATATTCTTCGCCGTAGGAATCGGTATGGGTAAAGGCAAGTTCGATGTCTTCATTTTTGACGTGAATCACCGGATAAAGGGCGGCTTCTTCAGTAACTTTATGATCGAGAAGATCGAGCAAACCACGACGTGAAGCATAGCTTTCGCCATTGAATCGAATGGTTAGGGCGGAGTTTAGGTAGGTGTAATTTTTGATTTGCTCCCGCAAAAATTCGCTGATGTAGCGATAGTTTTTGAAGATGCTAGCATCGGGCTCAAACACCATGAGCGTGCCATTGGGTTCGGTGGTATCGGTTTCGGGCGCATCGACCATGAGT
Organism: Bacteroidota bacterium; assembly: GCA_041178665.1. Lineage (GTDB taxonomy): Bacteria > Bacteroidota > Bacteroidia > NS11-12g > UBA955 > UBA955. Next base: position 12,412 of record JBEGUW010000094.1, on the reverse strand, counting down.
TCGCCTTTTTCGAATTCGGCTCGTTTGCTGCGGCCATCGCGGAAACTCTGAACCACGAAATAGTTGGATAGTGCGTTCACGGCTTTGGTACCCACCCCGTTCAAACCCACTGATTTTTGGAAGGCTTTGGAATCGTATTTACCGCCGGTGTTGATTTTGGAAACGCAATCGATGACCTTTCCAAGCGGAATTCCACGTCCCCAGTCACGGATGGTAACACGCTTATCGTCGATGGTGATTTCGATTTTCTTTCCATTGCCCATCACGTGTTCATCGATGGAGTTGTCCACGATTTCTTTCACCAGTACATAGATGCCATCGTCGGCCGCGGTGCCATCGCCCAGCTTTCCGATGTACATTCCCGGACGGAGCCTAATATGCTCTTTCCAATCAAGACTTTTGATTTCGTCTTCGGTATACCTAGCCACTTCACTCATAAATACAATATTAGTCAATGGATTTCAATGGCTATTCCCGAGTTTTTCACATCATTCACTTATTTTTGCTTCATGAAATGGCAAGGTTTGATTTGGGGATTGATTTTGATGGTGGGATGTACGAGTAAGTTTGATCGCGATTTTGAGAAGGTGTCGAAATACGAGGCTTTGATTGTTCCCGGGGTTCAGTGGGATAAGTTGCCGGATTCTGCGGTGGTATCGTTGATGACATTTGCCAAGGCACATCCGGAGTATAAAAACAGCAGTGATTTTGTTTATGTGTGCACGAAGTTGGCGGAACGACAAGGATTTGGGTTCAAGGCGGCGGAGTACAGCGAGTTTTATATCGAACAGTTTAAGCCAAAAGGTAAGCCGTTGATGGAGATGTTGGTGGTTGCGGCGCATTATTACGAGCAGGGCGGGGTGATTGACAAGGCGTTGAAATACTATCAGCGATTGGCGGCGGAATTTCCAAAGGAAGAAGTGGGCAAGCAGGCGATTGTTATGGTGGATATGTTGAGTTTGGGGCTAACAACGCCGGAGGCACAGATGAATTATATCTTGAAAAAGGCGATGGCGGGTGATTCTGCAAAAGCGGGTGATGAAGCGAAAGCGGGTGACGCGGGCAAAGCGAGTGGTTCTGCGCGAAATTGATTGGCAACAGGGGGATTGTGACGGCCATGTTTGTTGATACTCACCAGCGGATTCACAATTATTTGCGAATTTCACTAACGGACAATTGCAATTTGCGATGTTCGTATTGCATGCCTGAGGAGGAATACGATTTTACGCCGGCAAGTCGATTGATGCAGGTGGATGAAATCGTTGAGATCGCTAAGGTTTTTGTGGCCGGTGGCGTGAATAAAATCCGGTTAACGGGCGGCGAGCCCTTGGTAAGAAAGGATGCGGGGGAGATTATTGAGCGGTTGAGCGGGTTGGGGGTGCAGTTGACAATGACAACCAATGCAACAAGGGTTCATTTGTTTGTCGATGCGATGAAGGCGGCGGGGATGAAGAAGGTGAATGTCAGTTTGGACACCCTTGATGCGGATACTTTTATATTGTTGACCAAGCGCGATTTGTTTGAGCAGGTAAGATCGAATATCGACTTGCTTTTGGCCGAAGGGTTTGAGGTGAAGGTGAATGCGGTGGTGATGCGGGGGGTGAACGATCACGAGATTTTGGATTTTGTTCGATGGTCATTTTCCAGCGGGGTCCACGTGCGATTCATAGAGTTTATGCCATTTGAGGGGAATCATTGGGACAATGCGCGGGTGGTGACGTGGCAGCAAATTTTGTTGGTTGTGGAGGCGGAGTTGGGGGGTGAAATCGAGGAGATAGCGCGGGTGCCGCATGAGACGGTGAAGCAGTATCGACTTAAAGGAGGGGCGGGTACATTTGCGGTGATCAGTACGATGAGTGCTCCATTTTGTGGGGATTGCAATCGTTTGCGGTTAACGGCGGATGGGAAAATGAAGAACTGTTTGTTTAGTCGGGGCGAAACCGATTTGTTGGGGGCGTTGCGCAGGGGCGAGTCGATTGGTCCATTGATCGAGGCAAATGTATTGGCCAAGGCAGCGGCTTTGGGCGGTCAGTTTGGAACGGATTTACTGTCGGTGGTTGCGGATGATATTGTCAATCGCAGTATGATTACGATTGGCGGATAAGGATTAACTTGCGTTGAATTTTATGAAAAAGATGATTTCGGTGGCTGAGGCCAAGGGGTTGATTGCGGATAGCGTTTTGCAGTTGGATGCGGTGGAAGTGAAATTGATGGAGGGGTTGGGTAGGTGTTTGGCGGAGGATATTTTTTCACCCATAGATATGCCGGGATTTGCGCAATCGGCGATGGACGGGTATGCATTTTCGTGGCGGGGGTATGAGGAATTTGGGAAGATGGAAATTGTGGGGGAGGTGGCCGCTGGCGCGGCCGAGGCAGGGCCGAGACCCGCGCCATACCAAGCGGTACGTATTTTCACCGGGGCTCCGGTTCCAGAAGGATTTGATACGGTTTTGATGCAAGAAAAGGCGTCGGTTCGCGATGGCATGTTGGAGGTGTTGGATCCCGATTTGATCTGTGGTAGGAATGTGCGTTTGGCGGGCAGCGAAATTGCTAGGGGTTCCTTGGCGATGAAAAAAGGAACGATTTTGTCGGCCGCGGGCATTGGTTTTTTGGCCAGTTTGGGATTGGAGAAATTGGTGGTGGTGAGGGAGCCTCGGGTGACATTAATCGTGACAGGGGATGAGTTGCAGCAGCCGGGTTTGCCATTGGGATTTGGTCAGGTCTATGAATCGAATTCGCAATTGCTCCAAGCGGCATTTTTACATTTGCGATTTTCGCAACCCAAAATTGTGTATGCGAAGGACGATTTGCCGGGCTTAACGGAGTCGATCCGTTTGGCGTTGTTAGACAGCGACATGATTGTATTGACGGGTGGAGTGAGTGTGGGGGACCACTTCGGTGTTTCATAAAATCAAACAGAAACCGGGTAAGCCAATGTTTTTTGGGGTGAAAGATTGTGGAGTTGATGCAAAAACCGATTTGGATGCACCTAAGCAAACGGTTGTTTTTGGACTGCCGGGAAATCCAGCATCGGTGTTGTCGTGCTTTTATCAATACGTGTTGACAGCGCTTGAAGTGGCTAGTGGATGTCCAGTATCGTTGAAAGTGAAAACCGCGACATTTATCGATGGATATAAGAAAAATCCGGGCCTCACACATTTTTTGAAAGGTATATATTCTGATGGCGTTGTTCAATTGCTCGGCGCGCAAGAATCGTATCGACTCAGTTCGTTTTCTGTCGCCAATTGCCTCATCGAAATCCCTGAAGAGATTAGTGAAATTGCTGCTGGCGCATTGGTACTTGTCCATTTATTTGGCTAGACATTGGAACTCCATTAATTTCGAGGCATGTTGGGGATACCGATTTTGTGGATTCTATTATTTTTTGTCGTCGCGTTTCTCTATTCAGCAGTCGGACATGGCGGCGCTAGCGGTTACCTCGCGTTGATGTCGATCTGGCATCTGGCCCCCGAACACATGAAACCCGTTGCGCTGATTTTGAATTTGGTGGTCAGCGGCATCGCATTTATTCAATTTTTTAGGCAAGGTCATTTTTTGTGGCGTCTCTTTTTGCCCATTGCGGCCCTGTCCATTCCGATGGCCTATTTGGGTGGGTTTACGCCTTTGAAAGACGATGTGTATCAGCTAGGATTGGGTGTGTTTTTGGTGATTTCGGTGGTGCTTTTGAATGTGAATTTGCGCGGTAGGATATCGCTAAAAAATGATGATAATAAGCGCGTTTTGGCTGATGATGCATCGCAACTATCGAGGGAATATTTATTGGCTGCGGCTGTTATGGGCGGTGGCATCGGTTATGTGTCGGGCCTGCTCGGCATCGGCGGTGGTATTTTGCTGTCTCCAGTGCTTTTGCTTTTGGGGTGGACGCAACAAAAACAGACTGCGGCGATGGGTGCGGCTTTCATTTTTGTCAATTCGATGTCGGGCTTGGTAGGTTTCGTTCAACAGCATCCGCTTTGGGAGTCTACGGCGGAAAAAATGAGTGGTGTGGCGGATCAAGCAATAACCGGTGGGTCCGTTTTGGGGATTTATTGGTTGTCGGTTTCGATGATTGTGGGTGCATTGATCACCCCGGTAATTTTGGGCGGTGTGGCGGGTTCTTGGTATGGGTCTAAGAAATTTAGCCATCGCGGAATGAAGGGGATTTTGTCTGTTGTGTTGTTGATTGCAGCAATCAAATTACTTTTGCGATGATGGAGGTTCAACTGATCAGTTTTGGTGCGCTAACGGATATTACTGGGAGTGGTGTTTTGGGGTTTGCGATTCCTCGTCCTGCTATTTCAGTGGCTGAATTGATGTCGTTGTTGTTTGTGCGATACCCCGCATTGGAGGGGAAGACGTTTCGGATTGCGGTGAATGAGCGTTTTGTTGATGAGAAATTTACGATTGGATCGGGCGATAATGTTGCGTTGATGCCGCCGTTTTCTGGAGGTTAATATTGAGACTAGAACGATGGAAATGGAGCCCGATTTTTTGGATAGATACCAACGTCAGTTGTCGTTGCGTGAGGTGGGTTTGGACGGGCAGCGCGCTTTGCGCGCTGCCCGAGTCATGGTTGTGGGCCTCGGCGGATTGGGTTGTCCGGTGGTGCAATATCTCGCTGCTGCAGGAGTAGGAAATTTCGTTTTGGTGGATGCGGATCGGGTATCGTTGAGCAACTTGCATCGACAAATACTATATAACCAAAAGGATGTGGGCAGGTTTAAAGTTGAGGCAGCTAAGGAGTGGATTCAAAAACAAAATGCCCAAATAAAGTTGTCTGTCCATACGGAAATGTTATCTGCGAAAAACGCAACTGCTTTCTTGGCTTTGGCGGATATTGTAGTGGATTGTACCGATAACTTTGCAGCTCGTTATCTAATCAACGATGCATGTGCTTTGGCAAACAAACCTTGGGTGTATGGGTCCATTGCAAAGTTTGAAGGTCAGGTGGCTGTGTTTAATGCGTTGACGAAGGGTGCGGAGGGTGAGAATCAGGATATGATGGCTTCGGTAGCATCGGAGGATTCTTTCATTCGTTCTTTGAATTATAGGGATGTATTTCCCAAACCACCGGGTGAGGGTGAAATTCAAAATTGTGCCGAAGCTGGGGTTTTGGGTGCGTTGGCAGGCATAATTGGGTCGTTCCAGGCGATGGAAGTTTTGAAATGGATTTTGGGTTTACAAGGACTCTTGGTGAATCAAATGCTCACGTACAATGCGATTGATCAAAGCATCGTGAAATTCCAGTTGGACAATAATTCTGATCGAAAGTAGTAACTTTACCCTTGGAAATGTCTGACAAAAAACTCAAAAATATCTTTGTTGAAGGACCTATATCGCCGGTAAAAATTGGGGAGGATATAGCACATCATCAGAAGAAGACAAATATCGGTGCCCACAGTATTTTCATGGGGCAGGTGAGGGCTGATTCGGTGGAAGCGGCTACTGTGTCGGCCATTGAATATAGCGCGCACCAGGAAATGGCACTTTATACAATGCATGAAATTCGCGAGGCGATTTTTGCAAAATACCCATTAACTTGTTTGCACATCACCCATAGTTTGGGCATGGTGAAAGCGGGGGAGATTTGTTTGTTTGTGTTTGCTTCTGCCGTGCATCGAAAAGAGGCAATTGACGCTTGCGAGGAAGTGGTGGAGCGCATCAAAAAGGAATTGCCGATTTGGGGCAAGGAGATTTTTGCCGGTGACGAGTATCAATGGAAAGAAAATAGAGGATGATTCAAATTACCCATAAATCCAATAGTTTGCGGAAGGCGGTGGCCCAGGCCGTGGTGATAGTTTCAAAAGAGTCTACGATAGATGCGGTGATTCACAGAACCGTTCCAAAAGGCGATGTGTTGGAATTTGCGCGTGTGGCTGGACTGTTTGCGGTGAAGAAAACCAGCGATTTAATTCCGGATTGTCATCCCTTGCCGGTGGAATTTACGCAGGTGAGTTACGAGTTAGCGGGGTTGGAAATCCGAATCTCGGTGGAGGTTCATACGGTTTATAAAACTGGGGTTGAAGTTGAGGCAATGCATGGCGCATCGGTGGTGGCGCTTACTTTGTATGATATGTTGAAACCTATCGACAAGGGCATAGAAATATCTAATATTCGCTTGATGTCTAAGACGGGAGGTAAATCAGATGCGATGAAATTGTCGTTGCAAAAGATTATCGCGGAGCGCAAGGCGATGGTGTTGGTTTGCAGCGATTCTATTTCTCAAGGGAAGGCTGAGGATCAGGCGGGGGTTCAGGTTTCGGCTCGGTTGGTAACTATGGGTCTGCAAGTCATGCCAGTTGTTGTTCTCCCCGATCAAGTGGAGGCCATTCAGCAGGCGGTGCACGACTATGGGTCGCAAGTGGATTTGATGTTGTTTGTGGGTGGCACGGGGTTATCGCATCGAGATGTGACACCAGAGGCAATTCGTCCATTACTTACCCGCGAAATTGAGGGGATTATGGAGACAGCCAGGGTATATGGCCAGGAAAGAATGCCGTTTGCGATGCTGTCGCGCGGTGTGGCGGGGATGGTAAATGAAACGTTGGTAATTACGATGCCGGGTTCTATCAAGGGTGCTATGGAGACCATGGACGCTTTGTTTCCTTCCGTGATGCATGTCTTTGCGGTGAAAGACGGTCAGAAACACTGATTGAATTAACTCAATACGGGGTAATGTAGAGGCTTTTGCGCGCGGGTTTCTTTTTGTAATCGCCGCGTTTCCAAGCATCAAAAAACTGAATCCAAGCGGAGGGACTCAAGTAGTTCTGTGGTGGGGTCTGACCGTAATAGTACATTCTATTTACGCGTGATTGGGCCAACAATAATTGACTGGCATTGGCATCAGCGGGGCGCAGACGATATTCGTCTTTCATCGCTTCGTTCTCCAGATTTTTTCGAGCTCGCTCATACGCATCGTCGGGAATGTCGCTATGAACAAATTCATTGTTGAATAGTGATTTGAGAGGCATCGCACGAATAAAAATGGCATCCATACTTATCGTATCTTGAACCATTAATTTCACAACGGAGTATTTGCTTGCGCTGAGGGTATCTGGTACAATGCTGATCGACGGGATCTGTTCAACTTGGGTAAAGTAAATCGTGTCGCCTTTTTTAACAACCACCTCAAAATGGCCATAAATATCGGTATATCCAATCATTCCTCTTTTGTTGGTTTTGATGGTTACATAAGGAATGGCTTGAAGGCTATCGGAAGTAAGAACTAAGCCTGTGAACAGGATATATGGGTTATTTTCTTTACCCGGTTGCGCCTGTAATTGGGAAATATTCCCGAACAACATAAACAAAACAGCAGCGAGTAAAGATTTTCTCATAATTTCAAAGATATATAAAAAATGCCCGTGGTGTTAGGCTGGTAATAGCCAACCCACCAATAGCATTAGAATTACGATAAACGGCGTAGGGATTTTTTTTGTTACTAGCAGAATAAGAGTTGCGGTAAAGGCGGAAATTTCCAACAGGCTGTTGGTTTGATCAATTTTTAGATGCTGCCAGAAAAAAGAGTTAATTACCAGTGCTGCGGTAAGGATGAATCCAACGGCGGCAGCAAAAATTCCATCCAAAGCGTATCTTAATTTTTGATTGCGTTGGAGTCCGTTCCATATTGGATAGGCAAAAAAGACCATCAAAGTACCAGGGAGGAATACCGCTATCATTCCAATGAGGCAGCCCAAAAATTGATAGAATACATTGTAGCCATAAAACTTCATCGCCATGGCATTTACATAGACCATAAAATTGAAATTGGGGCCTGGCATAGCTTGCAATAAGCCTAATCCGTTGTTGAATTCTTCAGGCGTAAGTCGATGGTGGTAAACAACATACTGTTCATGACTCATGGCTGCCAAGGTGTTTCCGCCTCCAAAACTCAAAGCGCCAATGCGATAGGTGTTTTCAAAGAGAACGATTGGATGTGCCAATTGGAGAAATTCTTCATTTCTACTAAGGATAAAGCCAATACCTCCAGCGATGATGAAGATGATGCCTATGGCGGCGAGGTTTTTCCAAACGATCGGCTTGGGCTCTTTTTTGGGTAGTTCTGATAACTCGTATCGGTTAAATTTCGCACTGATTAAACCGGCAAGGAGAACGCCAACAGGAAATAAGATGGGGTTGTTAAGCAGGAATCCGATGATTCCAATTACCACAAAAATGGAGTAATTGAGTGTGGATTTTTTAATCCATTTTACCATTGTGAAAACGGAAAATGCCAAAAATGCGGCCACCATGGGTTGCATGAACATTAGGTGGTTGGCACCAAGGAATTTGGGAGATAGCGCGATGATTGTCATAATGGTCGCGCCGGGCAAGGCCCAAGCGAGCAACGACAAAAATGCCATCAGCGGTCCGCCTTGCTTCCATCCCAAAATGGTGATGGTTTGTGTAGTAGATGGGCCGGGTAAAAGGCTACAAAACGCATTAACTTCGGTTAGCGTGTCTACAGTAAAGAAACGATGCTTGTCAACCAATCGCCTTTTGAACTGCGGGATGTGCATTTGCGGCCCCCCAAAAGCAGTTAGCCCCAGCCAAAAAACGGAACGCAGGAATTTGATTTGTCTCGCCTTTGCTATCTTTGTAATATGAATTTGAGACATCCTTTTGGCTTCCTTTACTGCAAAGGTCTAAAATTATTTCAATTTTGCTTGTGTTTGGTTATGCTTTTTATCAGCGCATGTGGTTCCGGCGATGGTAATTCGGACAGCAAACTGGGTCAAATGAATGCAATGTCGGATTCGTTGTGGTCGAAACACAAAGCGGTGACTTCCAAGTTTAGGTTTAAGTTGGATGTGATTAAGGACCGACAGAATTATATGAAATGGTTCCTGAAAAATTTGAAATTTGAGGATGGAAGCAGGTTGACGGAGGAAGAGAAGTCGGATGCGATTCGCTACGAGGCTATTTTTCGGGTTTACAGAGAGATTTCTGAGGGCTATACACACACTGTGTTGAGTGCCGAGGAGTTGTTTTACGAAATAAAGGGGTTGGAAAAGCAACTAAAAAAAGGGGTTTACGGCGATGGTGAGGATGTGAAAAAACTCAATGTTTTTAAGACGGAATATGCGTCGCTGGAAAAGAGATTGTTGGATGATGCGGTGAATGCGGCCTTTATCGATAAGCAATTGACGGGTGTTGAGCCTGGTTTTCAGACCTTGCAGCCCAAGATGGAAGCGATTGCGGAGAGGTTGAAATTTACCTCGGATTCTTCAACGGAAGGAAAGTAAGAGAAACAGGAGCGGGATTAATTCCGATACACTTGAGTGAATTTCTCAAAAACTAAATCAATTGTTTCCGAGGTGGGATGCATTTTGTCGTCCCGAAAAAACGACCAATCATTGAGTTCTTCGGTAACAAATTCATAGGAAGGGAAATAGCCTATTGATTCCACGATGGAATTTTCTGCCAAACACTCCTGCAGGGCGGAAATCAGTGTTGATTTTGAGGCTAAATTTTCGGCCAGACCGTCGCGCAAATGTTTTACCGGGCTGATGGTAAAAATTAATTGCACGGTGGGTAAGTGCGTTTTGATCAAATTACACATGCTTTGGATGGCTTGTTTGATTTCGGCCTGATGCGATAGGGATTTTTGAAACTGGGCTTGGGGTAATTTGTGGCAATTGCCAACAATTTGATGTGTGGGCAGATGTTTGTAATGCCAAGCCGTTCCGAGGGTGATAAAGAGATGACTTGATAATTGTAGCTGTTTGTGTGCCGCTTCGGTGACCTGATTGATGTGATCTAGGAGGTCAGTTTTATTCGTGTTATGGAATTTGTAGGCTAGCTGGAGGTGATGATAGGATGCGGATTCTGAGTTGGTTTGGGTGTAAATTTCTTCGCCGGTGCACGTTTTGTTCAATACGATCCGCTCTAGATTCTCTAAAAGCGGTAAGGGATGAAAAATTGTCCCAAAGGGATTTGAAATAGAATTGCTATGCCCAATTTTAATCATTTTTTTGTGAATCTCTTCGCCAAAACAACTGCCAATAAAAAATAAATTCGATGTATTGTCGATCGATTTATTGGGCTTGAAGTCAATATGAACCCTTCGCTCGTTTCTTTCGTTGCTGCTCATTCCAATGGCAAACCAATAGTAAAAATGTGGGATTTACTTATTGTAGTGAAAAGAATCACTTCTATTTCTGAGTGAACATTGTATTTTTGTATAGAATGAGAAAATTATTACTGATTGGAATTTGTTTGATTTCGCAAGGTTTATTCGCTCAATTGAGTGGTTCTTATACGATTGGAGGAACCTCGGGTGCAACCAATTTTGCTGCGTGGTCTGATTTTACAAAGGCTCTATCCACCTCTGGTGTGAGTGGTAATGTGGCTGTGACGGTTATGTCGAATCAAACAGTGACGGCGGCGGTTCAGTTCGACCAGAATGCAACCAACCCAACATCGTCTAGTAAGAAAATCGCAATTGATGGCAACGGGAAGTCGATTAGTGGCAGCTTGACCTACGAATTGATGTTGTTTAATGGCGCAGATTTTATCGAAATAAAAAACTTGAGTATTACGAATTCCGGAACGGCGAACTCGGTTTTGGGCGTTCGATTTGCGGGGGGCGCGGATAATAATTTGTTAAATGGCTGTACGATTGACCTTTCGGGAATATCATCCAGTACTAAGGCCGGCGCGGCATATATCGCTTTCGCATCGAGCCAGAGCAGCTTGTCCACCACAACTACCGGCAACAATGGCGTTTCCAACACGATTCAAAATTGCACACTCCAATCTACTGGTAGTAATAGTCCCGGCGCGGTTTACGGCATCATTGATCAACAAGGGACGTCTGTATATAAATCTACAACTACGGGTAACACTTTTACCGGCAATACGATTAAGAATTTCTTTAAATACGCTTTCTATTTGCGATACGTAAACGGCGAACAAGTTCTATCGAACGATATTTCTAGGTCGCTGTCATCTAGCTCAAGTGCCATTGATACTGCGCTGCACGCGGTTTTCCTTAGCGATGCTTTTGCTAGCAGTCGTTCTAATTTAGTTTCTAGCAATTCGATTCACGATTTGCCATACAAAGGCGCTTCTGCCAGTTCAACCACGAATAATATCAATCGCTTTTGGGGTGTGAAATTGTATAATATTACGGGCACTGGAACCTACAATACAAAGATCGAAAGTAATTCAATCGTCCGCATTATGGCATTGAACAGTTTGAATATGGTTGAAGTCAATCAATGTGCTGTGGTGGTGGTGAATAAAAATACCGTTTATAATTGCGCCGCCGACAATTCGTATACTTACGTGATGAATTTCGTGACATCCAATGATTTGGATGTGAGCAATAATACCATACGCAAAGTTGTAGTGGGGAATAATGGCAAGGCAAATGGTTTGTATGGTATAAGCTTTAATACATGCGATAATTCTGTTTGGACATGGAATCGTATCGAAAATAATGTCGTTGATTCTTTATCGGCTGCGGATCAAGTTTTCACATTGTACTTGTATGACGGAGGGAGTTGGCAAATCAATCGTAATAGGTTGACTAATGGTTATTCGTCGGGCAATGGAGAATTGTATGGTGTTTATCTAATGATAATCAACAATTTATATTTTAGTTCTAATTTGATTGCAAACAATGTTGGAGTAGCGAGTACATATAATTTTTATGCTGTGAATTGGTTTAGTGGAAATAAATCTGTGTATCTGCAGAATACCATTTATGCTAGGCCGTCATCAACCAGTGGACATGTGGGCTTTGGGTATTACATTGAGGATGAGTCTGAAATTACCTTTAGTGGAAATATTTTGGACATGGAAGGCGATCCAAATTCTTATGGATTTCCGATTAATGTATTCTCCAGTACGAAATTTAACGAAGCCAACTTCAATACCTGCTTTACAAAGAACTTCGGTTCTGAGTATTGGGGGATGGGGCAGACGGGCTACACAGATTGGGGTAGTTGGAAAACAAGTGGTATCAATGGGTCGAGTGAGTATTTTGGCGATCCCAAGTGGAATTCGGTTTCCAAGCTAGATTTCAAATCCAATTGTTTCGAAAATCAAAATAATGTGCCAACGGTTTCGGGTCTTCCTACTGATGTGACCGGTGCTGTGAGAAATCCAATCCGCTCCGATCGTGGTGCATTTGAGAATTTCATGGATTTGGCAGCGGTTAAAACGACATATACATTGGCAAGTCAGGTTTGTTCCGGGTACAATGGTGATTTGAGTTTTACCGTGAAAAACAATTTCGTGGATACAGCCTATAATTTTTATGTCGCCTATTCGCAAAATGGTAAAGCAACTCGCCAAAAGGTAACAACCAAAATATTGCCAAATGATTCGGCGGTGATTACGTTTAAAGTGCCTATGAATCTGTCGGCCACGGGTTTGACTTCAGTGAAGATGTATATTGATATTC
>JBEGUW010000093.1:0-12061 GCA_041178665.1 Bacteroidota bacterium | reverse complement strand
ATGACAAAAAGCGTAAGTACCAATTTCTCCAATTACATGCGCAATGAAAGTGCAATTTGTATAGGTATCGGATATCCGTTCTAAAATCACGATCCAAACCAAAGCGCTTTGAGCTCTTCTGATTCCAAAAATCGGAGTCCCGTGAATCAAAAAGTGAAAATACTGTCGAATTTTTGGCATCATTTTTGGCAGTTGCGGGTGAACTCACACACCCATGTTGAACAGAATTTCAATCATCGCAGTAATAACTATTAGCCTTCTTTCACTCAGTAGCTGCTCTAGTTGGCTCGGAAAAGTCAACATTTTTCCAGTAGAACAAGACGTAACCCTGGGCAAACAAGTCTCCGAAAGTTTTGAGCAAGGAAACGCCTCCATGATCATGGATTCCTCCAAAAACACTGTCGTTTATCGTTACATCTATGGGATTCGCGACAGTATCCTAAAAACAAATTTATTGATCCATAAAAACGATTTTGCTTGGAGAATACGTATCATCCAAAACGATACAATACAAAATGCTTTCTGCACCCCCGGTGGTTACATTTATGTTTATACCGGCTTGATGAAATACCTTGAAAGCGAAGACCAATTGGCCGGCGTGATGGGTCATGAAATGGCGCATGCAGAAAAACGACATTCTACCGATGCAATGACCCGTGAATTTGGTGCGAACCTTTTGTTGGAATTGATTTTTGGACAGAACAAAGCACAACTATTACAAATTGCAACCGGCTTGGCTCAACTCGAATTTGGTCGCGATGCAGAAACCGAGGCCGATAATTGTTCGGTGGATTGGCTTTATCAAACTGCCTACAACCCCATCGGTGCAGCAGGTTTCTTTGAGAAAATCCAAAAAGAGAAAAACAAAATCAATATCCCAGAATTTCTGAGCACCCACCCCGATCCAGGCCATCGCGTGGAAAACATGAAAAAACGATGGTCGGACAAAGGCTCAAAACAAGGTCAGACCTTCACCGATAGATACAAAAGAATGCTCAATTACCTGCCTAAATAACCCCAAAACCACCCTAATTAACCAGGGACTCTAACCAATGATCAAAAAACTCCTTATACTTACCATCTGTTTGATTGTCAATTTTTTATCGGCACAAACCGACTCGTTGGTAGGTAATGATCAGGCCGATTTGGTTGCCATAAACACCCTACTTAGAGAAGCGGGATCGCATTTGGGAACCGGTTATCGCGGAGGAGGAAAAACACCTGCTGGTTTTGATTGCAGCGGATTTGTTGGATACTGTTACAATACCACTTTGGGCATCCGCACCCCAGCCAGTTCTTCCCTATTTCACAACGCCGGAATGCATATCAGTATCGCCAATGCCAGACCCGGAGATGTCATCTGTTTCAAAGGACATAGCACCAGCCGAAGAGTCATGGGCCACGTAGGCATCATCACCGAAGTAACCCCCAATGAAGTTTATTTCATCCACTCCGCAAGCAGCGGTGGTATACGATACGATGTCTTGAGCGCCCCTTATTACAAGTTGCGATTTATGGATATCCGCAGATTTTTCTAATCTCGCAAGAATTACTCCTCTGATTTTTTGTCAGCCTTTGCCTTAGAAGCACGTGGTTTCTTTGGCGCTTCGATGGCTTTGTCGCCTTCAGCAAGCAAAAGCTCAGCCTTCACAGGAGTGAAATTCAATTCCTCAGCACCTTCCGCACAATCCACCCTTAACTCATCGCCCTCCTTCAAATTACCCTGCAAAACCTGCTCGGCCAATGGCTCTTCCAAAAACTTCTGCAAAGCCCGCTGCAAAGGACGTGCGCCAAAATCGGCATCGAAACCTTTATCGGCCAAGAAAACCTTAGCAGGATCGGTCAAAGTGACTTTATAACCAATCTCCTGAATGCGTTTGAGCATTTTTACCATGCGCACATCCAAAATCTTGATGATTTCATCCTTGTCCAAAGAGTTAAATACAATCACATCGTCGATGCGATTCAAAAACTCCGGTGAAAAGAATTTCTTCAACTGGGTCTCAATAACCTGCTTCGAATCCCTCTCCTTATTGACTTCCTTGGTACCCGTGCCAAATCCTACGCCCGTTCCAAACTCCTTCAACTGCCTTGATCCGATGTTCGATGTCATGATGATCACCGTGTTCCTAAAGTCGATTTTCCGACCCATAGAATCCGTCATCTGTCCCTCATCCAAAACCTGCAACAACAAGTTGAATACATCAGGGTGGGCCTTTTCTACCTCATCAAACAAGATTACAGAATAGGGTTTGCGACGAACTTTCTCCGTTAGCATACCGCCTTCTTCATAACCCACGTAGCCTGGAGGGGCACCAACCAAACGACTTACGGCAAACTTCTCCATAAACTCAGACATATCGATGCGAATCATCGCGTCGTCTGCATCAAACAAGAATTCACTCAACGCCTTTGCCAACTCGGTTTTACCCACACCCGTAGGTCCAAGAAATATAAATGATCCGATGGGATGATTGGGCTCCTTGAATCCCGCACGCGTCCTTTGGATAGTTTTTGTAAGCTTTTCAACGGCCTTATCCTGTCCAATCACACGCTTGCGAAGGGTATCGGCCATGGTAAGCAGTCTGCGACTTTCATCCTCTGCCATCCGTTTTACAGGAATACCTGTAATCATAGAGATAACCGCGGCGATATCGTCTTCGGTAACCATAACCTTTTCGGTTGCCGTTTGCGCTTCCCATCGGGCCTTGGCCGTTTCGAGTTCTTCCAACAAACGCTTTTCGGTATCTCTCAACTTTGCGGCTTCCTCAAAATTCTGACTCTTCACCACCTTGTTTTTCTCCAACTTAATGGCTTCGATTTGGGTTTCGAAATCCACAATTTCTGAAGGTACATTGATATTACCGATGTGAACCCTGGCTCCCGCCTCATCCAAAATATCGATGGCCTTGTCTGGCAAATGTCGACCACTCATATATCGAACACTCAAATCCACACAAGCCTTCAACGCCTCAGGAGTATATTTCACCCCGTGGTGATCCTCGTACTTATTGCAAATATTATGTAAAATCTCGATCGTATCTTCGGGCGATGCGGGTTCAATCAAAACCATCTGGAACCTGCGCTCCAAAGCACCATCCTTCTCGATGTACTGTCGGTATTCATCCAAAGTTGTAGCACCGATGCACTGAATTTCGCCCCTAGCCAAAGCAGGTTTGAACATATTTGATGCGTCCAAAGAACCGCTGGCACCACCGGCACCCACAATCGTATGAATCTCATCGATAAACAAAATTACATCGTCTGCCTTCTCCAACTCCATCATCAACGCCTTCATCCGCTCTTCAAACTGACCGCGATACTTGGTACCGGCCACCATAGAAGCAATATCCAAGCTCACCACGCGCTTATTAAACAAAACCCGACTTACTTTTCTTTGGATGATGCGAAGCGCCAATCCTTCTGCGATGGCCGTTTTACCCACACCGGGCTCACCAATCAATACGGGGTTGTTCTTCTTACGTCGACTCAAAACCTGACTCACACGCTCAATTTCTTTTTCACGACCCACGATAGGATCCAACTTCCCTTCTTCCGCGGCCTTGGTAAGATCACGACCAAAATTATCTAAAACAGGCGTCTTGGTTTTTGCCTTGCCTTTTCTGGCCTCGATTGCCTTTTGTTCTTCACGATAAAAATCTTCCGGAGTATCATTTTCATCACCACCAGTTTCAGAACTCTCATTGCGCAAACTTGATGTATCCACCCCTTCTTCTAGGGCCGATTTAAACACATCGTAATTCACACCGTATTGGTTCAAAATCTTTGATGCTACATTGTCCTCATCGCGCAAAATGGAGAGCAACAAATGTTCGGTTCCGATGAGATCCGTCTTAAAAATCTTTGCTTCCAAATAGGTAATCTTCAACGCCTTTTCCGCTTGTTTTGTCAAGGGGATATTGCCCAAATTCGCCGTTTTGGATGCCGTCGTACGAATTACATCTTCGATGCTCTTTTTCAAGCGCAAGGCATCGATATCTAACATTTTTATTGTTTGAATCGCTTTGCCCTCGCCTTCGCGGATAATCCCCAAAAGCAGATGCTCGCAGCCAATATAATCGTGCCCCAACCGGATGGCTTCTTCCCGGCTGTATTGAATCACTTCCTTTACTCTTTGTGAAAATTTTGCTTCCATGTTTTGGCTCTGCTTATGTACAAATGTATGGGCTCCAAATGGCATTTTAATCACCTTTAACAAACAAGCCCAATCACTGTATGTTTTGTTGGATATAGCACGAATTATACCAAGATGATCTACCCCGCGTTATCTGTCAAAGTGTCGGAAATAACCCTAGCTCGCATCATCAAAAATGTTCAAAAGTTTTGTTGTCGAAACATGAGAAAAACTTTGCAGTTTCAGTTTACTTTGTAGGTCCTATGGACGAGAACACCAGCCTCCGAAACACACGCAAAAGAGTTAATGTACCTAAAATCATCGGTCCCGATGCCAGTGGTCGTATGCCTCCAAATGCTAGAGAATTGGAAGAGGCCGTGCTCGGAGCGATGATGCTGGAGCGCGAAAAAATCCACACCGCCATAGAAATTCTAACAGACGGGCACTTTTATGCACCGGAAAATGGGAAAATCTTTAAAGTCATTTACAAATTATACAATGATGGTGGCGCAGTCGATTTACTTACCGTTGCCAACGAACTTCGCAACAACAACGAATTAGACATCATTGGCGGAGCATACTATTTGGCCACCCTAACCAGTAAAGTATCCTCGGCGGCCAATCTAGATTACCACTCCAGAATTCTGACACAGAAATATGTGCAACGAGAACTCATTCGAGTGGCTGGAGAAATTTCCTTGGACGCCTACGACGATGCCTTGGACTCATTTGAAATGCTTGATGATTGCGAACGTAAGTTGTACGAAATCAAAAATGCCGGTTTAAAGCGGAGTTATCAAAGCATCGACCAATTATTAGTACGGGCGATGAAAAATTTGGAAGACAGGCAGGCAACAGACAATTCAGGGATTACAGGGGTTGCCACTGGATTTAGCGACCTAGATAGAATTACCAGCGGATGGCAGGCTTCTGACTTAATCATCCTTGCCGCCCGTCCGGCCATGGGTAAAACAGCCTTTGCTTTGAGTTTGATGCGCAATGCCGCGGTCGACTTCGGCAAAAAAGTCATGATATTCTCTCTGGAGATGGCCGATGTTCAGTTGGTCAATCGTTTGATGAGCGGTGAGGCCGAAATCGAATCAGACAAAATCAAAAAGAGTAACCTAACGGAACAGGAATGGCAGCGTTTACACGACAAAACGGCTCTTCTCGGTTCTTCTAGTATTTTCATCGACGATACGCCGCAGTTGAGCATTTTTGATTTAACGGCAAAATGTAGACGGATACACTCCCAAGGCGGATTGGACCTAGTGATAGTGGATTATTTGCAGTTATTGCGCCATGAAACCAAAGGACAAGGGAATCGTGAACAAGAAATCGCATTTATTTCAAGGGCACTGAAAGGATTAGCCAAAGAGTTGAGTATTCCTGTGATTGCATTGGCACAGTTGAGTCGTGAAGTGGAAAAACGCGGAAACAAACGTCCTCAGCTATCCGATTTGCGCGAATCAGGATCTATTGAACAAGATGCCGATATGGTAATGTTCTTGTATCGTGATGAATACTACCAAAAAATGGGAATGAACGAACCCGGTGCACAATCCGCGCCCAGCGAAAGTCCAGGTAGTGAAATAGCGGGATTAACCGAAATCATCATCGGAAAAAACCGACATGGCGAAACAGGATCTGCTTTTGCAAAATTCATCGGACAGTATTCGAAATTTGTAGATTTGGACCCACAAGACCGGATGATGCTCGACAACAAAGGGGGTGATTTCAATTTCTATCAACCGCAGAGTGTTACAGTCCAGAGCAAGATGAATGCGGGATCGCCTTTTACGGAAGACAACGGCTGGAATTCAGGATTTACACCCAATATCACAGAAGATTTTTAACGAAATTTATTCAATAAATATCAGAAAGGGCCGACGATCGTCGGCCCTTTCTGATATTTATAAATCTTTCCAAATCAATCTTTCCTCGGCAACTTCACCGCAAAAACCCGCTCTTTTTTATCGGCAGCAAATCCCTCAATGGTGATCGCGCCCGACAAAGACTTCAACAAACTGCTGGCTCCTTTTGCAGAATAAACTGGCTCGTTGTTGATGTGTGTGATCACAAAACCGGCTGGAATTCCCGCATCCTTGAACAATCCTTTGTCCAATGCTGTCACCTTCACACCTGACTTCACGCCCAAAGCGAGCTTTTCCTCCCTAGTGACATTGTCCATCTTCATACCTAAATAAGCATCGCTCACTTCCGCTTCCGCAACCTCCAACTTGGCTTTTCCATCGGCATTTAACAACGTCGCCTCTATATCCATTACCCCACTCTTACGTCGTACCGTAATCACAACCTTATCCCCAGGACGATATTTCCCCACCTCCTCTTGCAACCTCGACGATGTATTCACTTCGATGCCAGCGACTTTCAATATCACATCGCCTTTTTTGATGCCCGCCTTCTCACCCGCACCGTTTTCAACTACTTCGGCCACATAAACCCCTTTTAAGTCCTTCAACCCCTGCGCATCTGCAAGTTCTTGTGAAATTTCTTGAATCGAAACACCCAACAACGCCCTTTGCACCTTGCCATACTTCATAATATCGTTCACCACCTTCTTCACCAAATTCACCGGCACTGCAAAACCATATCCGGCATAACTACCAGTTTCAGAGGCAATTGCCGTATTTATCCCCACCAATTCACCCGCCGTATTAACCAAAGCCCCGCCAGAATTACCTGGATTGATCGCTGCATCGGTCTGAATGAAATTCTCAATCGCATATTTGTTCCCCTTGCTCCGCAACAAATCAATATTCCTGCCCATCGCACTCACAATTCCCAATGTCACTGTGCTATTTAAATTAAATGGATTTCCAACTGCAACCACCCACTGCCCTACTTTCACCTCATCCGAATTACCCAATTTCAAAAACGGCAATCCCCTTTCTCCGATGCGCAACAAAGCGATGTCCGTATTTGGATCCGTCCCAACCAACTCCGCCACGTACGTTCTCTTATCGTTCAAAACCACTTCGATTTTCGATGCGCCATCAATCACGTGGTTGTTTGTCACCACAAAACCATCATCGCTCAAAATCACCCCTGAGCCACTGGCCTGACGCGGACCTTGCTGCTGAAAATCCATTCCTGGGCCCCCGCGAAAAAACTCAAAAGGATCAACCGGCATTTGCTGCTGTCGATTCCCCTCACCCATTGCATTGCCCCCAGAAATCGTAGATTTAATATGCACTACGGCGGGATTTGCAATCTCAGATACACCCGTAAAATCGAATGCTGGAACTGCGTTTAAACTTGCGTATCTGGCCAACTGACCAGAAGCGTTTTGTTTTGCTTCGATGGTTGTAGCTTGATTAGAGGCAACAACCATGTAACCACCCAGACTGGCAACGCCACCGGCCACACCAGCCAAAACGAGGGTTAAAATTTTGTGTTTGTCTAATAACTGTTTCATGTGCGTGCTTGAATCAAATTTTGTACCGAATATTAACGCAGTTTAGGTGTAGTTCGTTTACTTTGTACTACGAAGGATTTACCTTTATCGATGAAAGCGTATTAAGCCCCTGTGCAATGCCAAATCAAACCCGAAAAGACACCGAAATTGTTGCGCGCATCCATGAAGGAGACCGCGAGGTGCTGATTGATTTGTATAAGCAATACGAGGCCATGATTTCTAATCACGTATTTCAAAACTCAGGAAATGAAGACGATGCCAAAGATGTTTTGCAAGACACCTTAGTTGCGCTGTGGCAAAATGTCAGAAAGCCCCATTTCGAACTGACAGTTCAGCTGTCAACCTACCTTTTCGCCATCGCCAAAAACACCTGGCTTAAACAATTGGACAAGAGAAAACGATTGAAAGGCGAAAACTACATCACCGGAAAAGAAATTGCCGACTCTCCCAATGTGGGTCAACAAATGGACTATAGCATCGTCCGAAAAGCGATGGAATCTTTGCAAGATAAATGTCGTAACATATTGATTATGTTTTACTTTGACGGCTTCGACATGAAGACCATTGCCGCGGCGAACGGTTTGGCCAGTGCTTCGGTTGCCAAAGCAAAAAAACACCAATGTCTCAAAGGATTGGAGGGAATCATCAAACAGAATTATAGCGCAAGCGATTTTTACTTGAATACTGAATCTTAAAATCAATGCCTACCATGAACCTCAACGACCCACGCATCGAAAGTTATCTCAACGAGGAAATGAGCGAGGTTGATGCGCAGAATTTTGAGCGGGAAGCAAAGGAAAACCCTGAAGTGTGGGATCATATTCAGTTTCAGCAATTCATGATTCAGGGGATTCGCGAGGAGGGCGGTGCGGAGCTTAAGGATTTTATCGCCAATCGGATCACAGAGGAGGTAGAAGACGATTTCACCAGCAGAAACATTTGGTGGTCGGTCGCGGCTACGCTGATCATCTTGGCGGTGGGTTTGGGCGTTACGTATAAATTTCAGTGGCTCGATGGTGAAGCAAAAAGTGTGGTGGCTAAAAACGATGAGAATCAAGGGTCAGAAAAATCGGCTTTGCAAAAACTTGAGCCTCAGCTCAGTGAATCCGATGAATCGAAATCTAAATCGGCGACGGCGGACACTTTCCTGATGCCTGAAATCATCGCGGACAACGAAGAATCTAGTGATGCGATGGTAGAAGCGCCAATGAATGATGACGTTTATTCATCACCGTTGAAAGACGATGCGCGGTCAGATATGGGCCGTCAAATGGATGGCTTGAATAAAAACAAGGAAATAAGATCTGTAAATGTTGCACCGTTTATAGTGTCAGCCATTGAATTAAACAGCAATCCTCGTTCTAAAGTAGCTGTCGCAGAGAACAAAGCAGAGAACTCAAAACCTAACGCGAAAAGAAAAATGGAATCATCCATCCTCAGCGATACTATCGCGGGTTATACGGGTAAATCTAGAGTCGCCCAAAACGCAGAGGGCGATGAAATTTCATCGAACAGCAACAGTTCACCCTCTTTTAAGAAAGCAAAACTTGAGGGCACCAAGCAATTTCTAATCACTTTAAGCGAGCAATCGGGGATTACCAAACCGCAAGTTTTTATGGGCGGACAGGCCAATGGCAAAATCAACCTAACCCTTTGGAATGCGGGCACATCCGACATCCTCATTTTCCATTTAGGCGATGAATACTACCTACAATTGGGCAATGATTTTTACTACCTACCTTTGATACCAGGTTCAACAGCAAATCTAAAACCAGTTGCTGATAGGGCCATTTTGGAAAAATTGAAACAATGAGTTTGGCATTTGTAAAATATGAAGGTGCGGGCAACGATTTTATTTTAATCGATAATCGCGGGGGTGTTTGGCAGGATTACGTTGCCGCGTCTATTGCATCCGTGGGGTCCGAAAAATCATTGATCGCCAGATTATGTCATCCCAAATTTGGCATTGGCGCCGATGGCTTGATGCTATTGCAGGACAAGGATGGCTACGACTTTGAGATGGTCTATTTCAACAGTGACGGTGGCAAGAGCAGCATGTGTGGCAATGGTGGCAGATGTATTGCGGCTTGGGCTTTTTCTCTCGGCTTGGGTGATACGATAGATGCGGATGCCACAGTTATATTTTCTGCGGAGAAATCTTTGCGATTTTGGGCACCAGACGGCGCGCATACGGCGACCCATTTACCTATACCAACGCAGACCGCGCAACTACCAATGACAGAATGGATCTCATTGTCGATGAACGATGTCGATGCGATTCACGAACTCAACAATCATTCTTACGATTTGAATACCGGATCGCCCCATTTTGTAGCAATAAAATCGGAGGATATTCAGGGAATCGACCTGATAGCTTGGGCACAAGGCATCCGATACAATACACCATATACAGAGGTGGGGATTAATGTAAATGCGGTGAACATCATAGACGACCGTCACATTGCGATGCGCACCTACGAAAGGGGTGTTGAGGGCGAAACCTTGAGTTGCGGTACGGGAGTTACGGCCGCCGCATTAAGCCTTGCAACAATGAAATCCTTGGGCGGCGGCCTCATCCACGTATCAACCAGGGGCGGCGACCTATCGGTCGCCTTCAGCAGAAGCCCTTCGGGCTTCTGCAACATCCAGCTCCAAGGCCCCGCTAGAATGGTATTTTCCGGAATTTTATAAAAAAAGAGGCCGCTTGCGCGGCCTCCTCACTTAGTAGTTATTGAAACAAAATTATTGAACGCAAACCTTTGCAGTTCCCTGCGTGTTTGCACCCTTCACAGAAGCGAAATAGTAACCCTTCGCCATTCCTGTCAAATCAATCGCGAAATTGTTGTCACCCGCAACCACACTCACGGTGCGCGACAAAACAACTTTACCCTGTAAATTAATAACCGTCAACATCGCAGTTTCTGAAACCTTACCCGTTAAACTCAATGTAACCTTATCCGAAGTTGGGTTTGGATAAACAACCACCTTCAATGATGTATTGTCCTTCAAATTCTTAGTACCTGTCATCAAGGTTCTGCTGCGGTAGAATCCACGACCGTGAGTTCCCACATACATCGTCATACCCTCCCAAGGTCTCCACTCATAACCACGAATTTCAAACACAGGCACACGTGCCATTCCATCGTTTCCTTCAACCCATGTATTTCCACCATCCTCAGTATACCAAACACCCAAATCTGTTGCCAATACGATGCGCTTGCTATCGTCAACGTCGATCACCGCATCATACACAGGGAATGAAGGCAAATTGCCAGTAATGTTCTTCCACGTTACCGCAGCACCACAAGCATTGAATGATTCGTATACATAACTTGTATTTCCGTATCCACCCAAAGTGATAACTACGTGATTTTTATCCATTTGATCCACATTTACTGAAGTAATGGTACGACCTGACAAACCTGATGGAGTGATATTCTTTTGAACGATAGGCGCTGGAATCTGCATCACCGTTGGATTTGCAGCCAAAGTAAATGTCGCTGCATTCAAGCTGTCCACACGAACCAAACGGCCGCTTTTACAAATAAACAAATTGTCTCCTTCAGGAGTATAATCCATTTCAATAATTCTATCGTTGCCCAATGCGTTAGCAACCAAATACCAGCTTACGTTTTCCGCAAAATCGGTAGGGTTATTGGCCATCCATACTTCAGAGTTTTTAGCCAAATACAAACGAGATGTTTTTGGACCAGACTCCCATAAGCAATAAGTAGTATTAAAATCGGTTTGTGACTTTCCGTCTTGACGGTCATCGAAGAATGTAGAGGTTGACTGACCGCTGTTTCCACTGCGAACTACAGTTCCGTAATAGGTACATGCAAATACTGTTTTGGGGCTGAAGCGAGAAAACTCAACATCAAAACCATCACCGCCATAAATTTCAACGGAATTTTTAGAAGGAACTCCGCCGAAAGAATTTCCAGTAAAATTGATCAAATGTGTACCGTTGTCCTGTGATCCACCCACAACATGACCCAATTCATTGGCTGCCACATTATAGAACTGCACTGTGTTGAATCCACGTGAGATTGGCGTCCAAATCTTGCGGTCTTTGCTACGAAACAATCCACCATCACAACCAACAATGATTGAAGGAGGCGTTGTATTCATATCCCAAGTAATCAAGTGTTTGTCGGCATGTACATATCCAGTATTCCAGGCTGCATCAAACGTATTGGCAGTCTCTCTGTAACCATTCACGTTATCCCATGTCGCCAAATCAACACCACCCATATAAACCAAATTCTTGTTCGTAGGATCAACACTCACTACGTTATCGTACCAACCTTGTCTGTTGGAACCAAAGATGTCTGTGATACTGGAGTAAGAAACCAACTTTGTCCAAGTCGCGCCGCCATCCGTTGTACGCAACAATCCACTAAATGCACCCGTACCACTTGCACCCATCAAATACACATAATTTGGATCTTCTGGTGAAATCGCAAGCGAAGTACGTCCGCCAGTAT
>JBEGUW010000092.1:0-2891 GCA_041178665.1 Bacteroidota bacterium | reverse complement strand
TTCAGCCA
Source organism: Bacteroidota bacterium (assembly GCA_041178665.1). Taxonomy (GTDB): domain Bacteria; phylum Bacteroidota; class Bacteroidia; order NS11-12g; family UBA955; genus UBA955. The sequence goes on along the minus strand of JBEGUW010000092.1, from coordinate 2,883 downwards.
AGAAAACGGGTTGATTGTCTTTGTCGTAGGCAATGTTGTTCTGTCGGTATTTCATAAAATCCTTCAAATCCGCTTCCGTTCCGCTCATCCAACAGGCCTTGTAAATACTGCGGGCTTCGAACCTACACTTGGCACCGTATTCGTGTTCTAGACGATACTGAAGCACTTCGAATTGAAGTTCACCCACGGTGCCAACGAATTTCCGATTGCCCAACTCTTGGACAAACAACGATGCCAATCCTTCGTCGGTCAATTGCTGTATGCCCTTTTCCAACTGCTTGCTTTTCATAGGGTCGATGTTGATCAATTCCTTAAAAATCTCTGGAGAAAAACTAGGAATTCCTTTGAAAATGAAGCTTTCGCCCTCGGTCAGTGTATCGCCAATTTTGAAGTTTCCGGTATCGTACAAACCAACCACATCACCGGGGTAGGCGTCCTCCATGACTTCTTTCGACTGGGCCAAAAAGAGGTAGGGGTTTGCGAATTTCATCTGCTTTTCGAGGCGGACGTGTTTGAAATTCTTATTGCGTTCAAATTTGCCGGAACAAACCCTCAAAAAGGCAATGCGATCGCGGTGCTTGGGGTCGAGGTTGGCGTGAATTTTAAATATAAACCCAGAAAATTTTGGTTCGTTGGGTTCTACATCGCGCTTGGTGGTGGCTCTGGGCAGCGGATTTGGTGCGATTTCGATGAAAGTGTCGAGCAGCTCTTGAATTCCAAAACTATTCAGCGCAGATCCAAAGAAAACGGGGGCAGTGTTGCCGGATAGGTAATCTTCGCTGGAGAGTTCTCCGTATACGCCTTCAATAAGTTCTGCATCGTCGCGGAGCTTGATTGCGTCTTTGGCATTGAGGATTTTATCGAGTTGGGTATCGGCGAGGCCATTAATCTTAACGACATCGTCGGCCATTTTTGTTTTGCTACTTTCAAACAGATTCAGCGATTGGTTGTGGAGCAGGTATACGCCTTTGAAGTCTTTTCCACCGTTAATGGGCCAGCTCATGGGGTGCACGCCGATGTTGAGTTTTCCTTCGAGTTCTTCGAGGAGGTCGAACGGGTCTTTTCCATCGCGGTCCATTTTGTTGACAAAAACGATCACGGGGGTGTTGCGCATGCGGCAGACTTCCATGAGTTTTTCGGTTTGTTCTTCCACTCCTTTCACGCAATCAACCACAAGGATTACGCTATCTACTGCGGTTAATGTACGATAGGTGTCTTCCGCGAAATCTTTGTGACCGGGGGTGTCTAGGATGTTGACCCATTTGTTTTTGTAATGGAACGACATTACGGAAGTGGCCACCGAGATACCTCTTTGTTTTTCGATTTCCATGAAATCGGAGGTGGTAGCTTTGGTGATTTTATTGCTTTTTACGGCACCCGCAGTTTGGATTTGCCCACCAAAGAGAAGGAATTTCTCTGTGAGAGTGGTTTTACCGGCATCTGGGTGAGCGATGATAGCGAAGGTTTTGCGTTTTGCGATTTCGGATTCAAAGGCCATAAATAAGGCTACAAAGGTAGGGTAAAGGAGATTTCACAAAAACAAAATCCACGTTTGTAGGGAGTTGTGGATTATTATGCCGAAATTTGCGGACTTTTTAACGGATAAATGTCTACACCAATTAGAAACATCGCCATTATTGCTCACGTTGACCACGGTAAAACTACCTTGGTTGATAAAATGTTACACCAAGCGAGATTGTTTAGAGACAATCAAGAGGTTGGGGAGTTAATATTGGATAGCAACGACTTAGAGCGCGAGCGTGGTATCACCATTTTGGCGAAAAACGTAAGTGTTCAATGGAAGGATACGAAAATCAATATCATCGATACTCCAGGTCACTCGGATTTTGGTGGTGAGGTTGAGCGTGTATTGAACATGGCCGACGGTGTTTTGTTGTTGGTAGATGCTTTTGAAGGTCCGATGCCACAGACACGTTTTGTATTGCAGAAGGCTTTGGCTTTGGGTAAGAAAGCAATTGTGGTTATCAATAAAGTAGATAAGCCAAACTGCGACCCTGATAAGACGCATGACGATATTTTTGATTTGTTTTTTAACCTAGATGCAAACGAAGAGCAGTTGGATTTCACCACTGTTTTTGGTTCAGGTAAGCATGGTTGGTTTGGTCCAGATTACAAAACGCCTACAGAAGATTTGACGTTCTTGATGGACACTATCTTGGAAATCATCCCAGCGCCAGTCGTTAGAGAAGGTACTCCTCAGTTGCAGATTACCAGCTTGGATTATAGTAATTACACCGGTCGTATCGCGATTGGACGTCTACACAGAGGCAATATAACAACAAATATGCCCGTGAGTTTGGTGAAGCGCGATGGTAAGATCGAAAAAACCCGCATCAAAGAATTGTTTGTATTTGATGGTTTGGGCAAGCGTAAAGTGGATAGTGTTAATTGTGGAGACATTTGCGCAATTACAGGAATCGAGAATTTTGAAATCGGCGATACCATTACGGATTTTGAAAGTCCAGAGGCGATGCCTTTGATGAAGATTGATGAACCTACCATGAGTATGTTGTTCACGATCAATAACAGTCCATTTTTTGGTAAAGAAGGCAAATTTGTTACGAGTCAGAAAATTCGCGAGCGTTTGATGAAGGAGATGGAGAAGAATTTGGCTTTACGCGTAGACGAAACCAATTCTGCCGATCAGTGGTTGGTATTTGGTCGCGGTATTCTTCACTTGGGTGTCTTGGTTGAAACCATGCGCCGCGAAGGATATGAATTGCAACTAGGTCAGCCCCGCGTGGTTTTGAAAGAAATCAACGGCAAAATTCATGAGCCAATTGAAATTTTAACCGTGGATGTGCCTGAAATGCACAGCGGAAAAGTGATTGAATATGCAAGTCAGCGCAAAGGCGAAATGAT
>JBEGUW010000091.1:0-10781 GCA_041178665.1 Bacteroidota bacterium | reverse complement strand
TTCTTTGTTGAAAACTCCCGAATTACTTTCCCATTCAGACATTAATCTTATGTTATTTTTGTATCCCGTAACATCACATTCCCTTCAGGGAAAATCAACATGAAAAAAGCCAAATACATCTTTGTTACGGGGGGCGTAACATCATCCTTGGGTAAAGGAATCGTAGCCGCATCTCTAGCCAAACTTTTGCAAGCTCGTGGGTTTCGCACCACAATCCAAAAGTTCGATCCGTATATCAACGTCGATCCCGGAACCCTCAACCCCTACGAGCATGGCGAATGTTATGTTACCGAAGATGGCGCTGAAACCGATTTGGACTTAGGCCACTACGAACGCTTTTTGAACGTCCCCGGTTCTCAAGCCAACAACGTAACAACAGGACGAGTATATCAAACCGTAATCGAAAATGAACGTCGCGGCGACTACCTAGGAAAAACAGTTCAGGTTATTCCTCATATCACAGACGAAATCAAACGCCGGATGAAAATCCTTGCGGAAAATGGTGAGTTCGATATCGTTATTACAGAAATTGGTGGTACCGTGGGCGACATCGAATCCCTGCCCTACGTTGAAAGTATGCGTCAGCTCCTTTGGGAAGAAGGCCATGAAAATGCTCTGGTAGTGCACCTTACGTTAATCCCTTATTTGAGTGCCGCCGGCGAATTAAAAACCAAACCCACCCAACATAGCGTTAAACAATTGCTAGAATTGGGCGTACAACCCGATATCTTGGTTTGTCGTTGCGAAAGACCCATCACCGCAGAAATACGCAGAAAATTGGCTTTGTTCTGTAACGTTCAACCCAATGCTGTTATCGAAGCGATGGACCTAAAAACCATCTACGAAGCACCGTTGGCGATGTTAAAGGAAAAGCTCGACAAAGTAGTTTTGGGCAAATTGAAATTGAGTACCAAAACAGAACCCAACCTCGACCAATGGCGCGACTTCCTTTTCAAATTGGAGCATCCCAAAAGCGAAATCAATATTGCATTGGTAGGTAAATATGTCGAGTTGCCCGATGCCTATAAATCAATAAACGAAGCATTTATCCATGCCGGCGCAAGCAATGAGTGCAAAGTCAAATTGACCTATGTCAATTCAGAACTGCTGACTTTGGAAAATGCCGCTAAGAAATTGTCGGGTTACGATGGCGTTTTGGTCGCTCCAGGCTTTGGCCATCGTGGCATTGAAGGAAAATTGGAAGCCATTCGATACGTCCGCGAAAACAAAATACCATTCTTTGGCATCTGTTTAGGAATGCAGTGCGCTGTGATTGAATTTGCAAGAAATATTTGCGGATTGACTGGCGCATTTAGCACCGAGATGGACCCCAATACGCCCTACCCTGTGATCGACCTAATGGAAGAACAAAAGGAGCAAACGCAAAAAGGGGGTACGATGCGATTGGGCGCTTACGATTGCAAATTGGAAAAAGATTCCAAATCCTATAAAGCCTATGGCAAGTCGATGATTAGCGAAAGACACCGTCACCGCTACGAATTCAACGACAAATACAAGAAACAAATTGAGTCGGCTGGCATGCGCATTACAGGAACCAATCCTCAAACTGGACTGGCTGAAATCGTAGAGATCCCTACACATCCATTCTTTGTCGGCGTGCAGTTTCACCCCGAACTCAAGAGCACGGTTGCTACTCCGCATCCATTGTTTGTGAAGTTCGTGAAGGCTTGCTTGAAGTAATTTAATGACGATGCACCAGCACTAGGTCGGTGTATACCGGCAAGTGATCTGAAAATCCATTCATGTATTTTTTGCCGGCAAAGGTGCGCAGGGGCCAACCGTCGTATTTATTGCCATCGTGTTGTAACATCCAAGGACGTTTGTAGACGTTAATCTGAGGAGAACCCCAAAGCTTATTTTCATAGAAATGGAGATGACTTGGTGTTTTCTCCGATCCGCTTCCTGCCGATTCATGGCTATGCAAATTGGCATAATACAAGGGTCTACTAATCATGATTTGATCAAACATATTCCATCCGGTGTGCCAAGCGATTGTACCTACGGTGCTATCCGCTTGTCGGGCCAAAAACGCCAAATTCACAATGGAATGAAAGGCATCACCCGCTTGAAGTCCTTCTGTGATGGATGGATCTTCTGGATCATCGTTAAAGTCGCCCATGATCAGAAAATTGGCCGGGATGGTTGGATTGTTTTGCAGGGTTTGTGCAAGGGCGGCGGCGGCGACCATGCGGCTTGCCGCACTGGCAGCACCACCGCGCCTACTTGGCCAATGGTTAATAAATACCGCCAAAGAATCACCCGTACCCTTTTCAACCAAATGAACCCGCATGATACTCCGCGTTGCATAACCATCGGGCAAAGAAATCGGGGTCATATAAATTCCAGAAATTCTAAATAATTCGGCGTTATACATCAGGGCAACATCAATTCCCCTTAAATCTGGAGATTCCCGATGGGCAATCTCAAACTTACCTTTCATCACCGAACTATTGGCACGCAAATCCTCCAAAACAAAAGCATTCTCTAATTCTACCATTCCCAAAATCGATGGTGCGATGCTATCAATAACCTTCGCCATATTGCGCAACTTACTATTATAGCGATCTCCGTTCCATGCGTTTGCCGAATTGGGCAAAAACTCCGCATCGTCGTTTGGACCATCTACCGTATCAAACAAATTCTCTAGATTGTAAAACGCCACCCTAAATGGCTTCACCGTTTGCTGATTGGAGCCCGATACAAGTGCCGCGTCTTCCTTGCACCAATGTTTTTTGGCACCCATCGACCCACAACCGGCCAAAATCAAAAGGAAACCCAAACCGAGGGCTAACTTGACGTCAAAAAAAGAATTTACTTTACGCATACAGAGGCAAAGATAGATATCTCAGCCGAAGCAATAATGCAATTGTATCCGGAAGTCGAACTTCCCCGATTAAATAAAATTAACGACTGTAATTTGGCGCTTCGCGAGTAATCGATACATCATGAGGATGACTCTCGCGCATACCCGCATTGGTGATGCGAACAAACATCGACGTCTGTAATTCATCAATTGTAGCCGAACCACAATAGCCCATGCCTGCACGAATACCTCCAACCAATTGATACAACACCTCAGACACCTGTCCTTTGTATGCCACAGAACCCACGATGCCTTCGGGCACCAACTTAGCCACCTCGTCTTCGGCATCTTGGAAGTAGCGATCCTTAGACCCGTCTTTCATGGCTTCGATGCTACCCATTCCGCGATATCCTTTCACTTTACGTCCTTCAAAGAAGGTCGTTTCACCCGGTGCTTCTTCAGTTCCGGCAAACAATCCGCCGGCCATAATGACATTTGCACCCGCAACCAGTGCTTTCACGATATCACCGCTATAGCGAATTCCGCCATCAGCAATCACAGGAACGCCTGTACCTTCAAGGGCTTGCGCTGCTTCCATTAAGGCTGTCAATTGAGGCATACCAATACCTGCGATAATACGAGTGGTACAAATACTACCTGGCCCAACACCCACTTTCACAGCATCCGCGCCTGCTTCGGCCAAGGCCTTCGCCGCCGCACCCGTTGCAACGTTACCCGCAATGATTTGAAGCTGAGGGAAAGCCGTTTTTACACGTCTAACTTCATCGAGCACTCCTTTGGAATGTCCGTGGGCTGTATCAATCGCAATGACATCTACTCCAACAGCAACCAAAGCGCTAACACGTTCTAAAGTATCGGCGGTAACACCTACCGCGGCACCCACAACCAAACGACCGTGAGCATCCTTACACGCTTTGGGATGGTTTTTTACCTTCTGAATATCTTTGAAAGTAATCAATCCAACCAATTTATTGTCGCCATCAACGATTGGCAATTTTTCAATTTTGTATTTCTCTAAAATCTCCTGAGCCCCTTTCAGGTCGGTACCTAACGCCGCCGTAATCAAATTCTCACGGGTCATCACATCACTCACTTTCTTATCCAAATCCTTTTCGAAACGCAAATCGCGGTTGGTAATAATCCCCACCAATTGATTATTATCGTTTACCACGGGAATTCCACCAATTTTGTGATCCCGCATCAAATTCACTGCTTCGCGCAATACGGCATCGGCAGCCAATGTCACCGGCTCCATAATCATACCACTTTCGGAGCGCTTAACTTTTTTCACTTCCTCGGCCTGACGGGCGATTGTCATGTTTTTATGAATGATACCAATCCCCCCTTCACGAGCGATTGCGATGGCCATCCCGCATTCGGTAACGGTATCCATTGCAGCCGACATGATAGGAATATTGAGGCGCAGATTGCGGGTCAGTTGAACCGATGTATTTACGTCGCGAGGCAAAACCTCAGAGTAACGTGGAACAACAAGAACGTCATCAAATGTGAGTCCTTCTAGGGCGATTTTGGAATTGTTTTGGGTTGACATGCAAATAACGAATTAAGAGAGAAAATGGTGTGGTTATTTGCAGTGCAAAGATAGGCGTTTTGATTTAAAGTGCCAAATACTATAAGAAAAAGCGGGGCACTCTCGTGCCCCGCTTTTTATCAATCGAATCCAAAGGAACGATTAAGGTCTTTTGCGGAAATTCATTGTCAGACTGCTGTTCTGCAAGAAACTGTCTCTTCTGAACTGCAAATTGTTGTCATCAATCAAAATCAAGGTCGCTTTTTCGCCATCCAAAGTAAAGGTCTTCCCATCAGCACTCAAGCTCCATACACCGGGCTTTGTTTGAGCATCTGCTGGGTTGCATTTCAACAAACCCTCGTCCAATGTAAATGTATTATCAGCCTTAAATGCATAAAAATTGTCTTTTTCACAATCCTGCATCATTTGGGTATAGTCTTTCAATTTCAAGCCACCACCCAAATCAAGGGCTGGTTCGATGGGTAAGGAAGCAATTTCCCATTTGCCTTTACAAATCAACTCAGTTTTTGAAGGTGCAGGAGCAGGTAATGGATCATCACCGCAGCCGGCCACCGAAATCAAGGCGATACTTGCCACGATTCCAAGGGTTATATTCCCTATATTAAAAAAATTCTTTTTCATATTGCACACAAATTAAAGTGATGGAAGTTAAAAAACCAATAATAGTAATTCTGTAGATGCCTTCTGAGTGACTTTATTTGTTTCAACCAAAAATCACCACCTTTTCACTCGAGTCATTTGCGATAAAAATACTTTATCCCAAATAGCAGATATAGACAACGTTAATACACAAAACTACTTGTTCTTTATAAAAAAAATGTATATTAGCACCTTAATTTACACCCATGAATAAACGCTTACTCAAACAAATTGCTTTAGTTTTTATTTTAACTCTCGGAACGCAATTCTCTGCAAATGCCCAAAACGTGGGTATTAACGAAACGGGCGCCAACCCAGACCCTTCGGCGATGTTGGATATTGCAACGAGCAACAAAGGTTTGCTTATTCCAAGGTTGTCCAAAGCACAAAAAAGTTTAATTGCATCGCCTGCCAATGGATTATTGGTATATCAGACCGACGATACTGTGGGTTTATGGTATTATGAAAACACCAAATGGATGCCGGTGATGAGATCAATCACTTTTGGAAAAGGTTTGACTGGGGGATATATTCAAGGAAAAGGATCCGTTGATTTAAAACCAACTGGCGTAACGGCCAGAAAATATGGAGCTATGGACTCTATTCCAGTGGTTACGGTAAATGCAGAAGGGCAAATCATTGCAGCCACCACAATTGCAACCAACTTCTTGAACAAGACCGACACACTATGGAGCTGGAGAATCATGGGTAACAAAGGCATAGACGATACCAAGCATTTCCTGGGGACGCAAGACAACAAGGCCCTTAGATTTAGAGTAAATAACAAATGGGCGGGTGAGATCAGCCCAAGCAACGACAACATATCATTAGGTACAAACGCCAATAAAACATCGAATGGTGCACAGAACGTGGCTATTGGACTAGGCGCAATGGAACAGGCCTCCAACAACAAGGGCGACATTATCGCAATCGGTCAATATGCGTTATCCTCCAATGGAATTGGTGCAGCGGGAAGCACCCAAGGAGTTGAAAACATAGCAATTGGCCCAAAGGTCATGTTTGGCAATCGATCAGGTAGCTATAACGTAGGATTAGGTCAACGTGTCTTGGAAACGGGACAATTTAACTATGGCAATATCGCAATCGGTTATGAGGCCATGAAACAATCCTATAACTCTTATTACAACATAGCAATTGGCATGTATGCTATGAGTTACAACCAAACGGGCAATTATAACTGTGCGATTGGGTACGGCGCAATGCTTTATAACGGAAACGGCTACTATAATAGTGCCTATGGTTTTTATTCGATGTACTATAACAGTAGTGGAATTGGCAACACCGCTACGGGAATGTATTCTATGGGCGTAAACACATCAGGCTCATGGAACACAGCCAGTGGCTATCAAGCATTATACAGTAGCTATGCCTCCAATTTCAATACCGCAATGGGGGCTTATGCTGCACTGAACACGACCACCAAAGGCAATAACAACACTGCGATGGGATATTCCGCATTATATAAAAATACAACCGGTTATTCCAACGTTGCCATTGGTATTGCAACATTATACAACAACACCATAAGAGGGAACTTGGTTGCTGTTGGTGATTCTGCATTGTTTAACAATGGAACCGCAGCTGCGGCTGGCCAAGCATCATTCAACTCGGCGGTGGGTTCAAAGGCATTGTTTTCAAATACTTCAGGATCCAACAACACAGCGTTGGGGTTTGTTGCATTAGAATCAAATGCAACGGGAGCCAACAACACTGCCGTGGGTTCAAGATCATTAAACTCAGGCACTACTGCAAATAACAACACTGGCGTTGGCGCGAATGCACTAAACGTAAATACAGCAAATGATAATACTGCGGTCGGCTACAACGCCCTATCCAAAAATACCACAGGCAATAACAATACTGCAAACGGCTCGGAAGCACTAGCCGCCAACACCACAGGAAATAGAAATTTGGCCAATGGATTCAATGCTTTAAAGGCCGCAACCACTGGGTCCGACAATGTAGCAATGGGCAATCGTGCGCTAGCCGCAACAACTACAAGTTCGAACAACTCGGCAGTGGGTTCGGATGCCTTATTGGCAAATACAACAGGAGCAAATAACACAGCTATCGGTTTCCAAACCTTGGCCACCAGCACCACGGCAAGTAACAATACTGCCGTTGGATTCAGGTCGTTAACTGCAAATACCTCAGGAATAAACAACATTGCCATTGGAGCACCTGCCTCTGCTTCTTTGACTTCTGGAAGTCAAAACATAGCCATCGGCGACTTGGCGTTAAATGCAAATACTACAGGCAATTTTAACGTCGCCCTAGGATTTGAATCTTTACTTTCAGCTACTGCTTTAGAATTTAACGTTGCCGTAGGCGCTCAAGCGCTGAGAGCTTTTAACAATACAAATGGCAATACTGGTAGAAATACCGCAGTTGGTTACCAATCTATGTATAGAACTAGCAGTGGGTCATACAATACAGCTCTAGGATATCAATCATTAGACAACAATACCACAGGGCAATTGAATACCGCCATAGGATACGCCGCAATGCCCAGTTCTACAACAGCCGGAAATAACACAGCTGTGGGTTATGATGTGTTAAATGATTTATCTACTGCAAACAACAATACAGGAATAGGCTATCAAGCGCTTGCCAGAGTAGCAAGTGGTGGTAACAATACTGCCATTGGATTCCAGGCCGGACCAGACTGGACTGGTGGTGCAAATACAAATGCTACCGCAGTGGGATATCAAGCCATAACAACCGCCAGTAACCAAGTGCGTATTGGAAATAACTTTGTTACTTCCATTGGGGGATTTGCAGCGTGGACCAACCTATCAGATGGTCGCTACAAAACCAACATCCAACAAAATGTACCAGGTTTAGATTTCATTTTAAAGCTTCAGCCAGTTACCTACAATTTTGATTTCGATAAATTAAACAAAGCTTTACAACCAGTTAGTGCAGACCAACCTGTTACTCCTACGGTTGCAAACGAAAACATTACCACAGAAAACAACCCAAATACAGGTGTAAGATTTTCAGGATTTGTAGCTCAGGATGTCGAAAAAGCGGCGAAGGAAATCGGATACGACTTCTCAGGTGTTGACAAAGCGAAATCAGAAACAGACCTTTACGGTTTGAGATATAGCGAATTTGTGGTTCCCATGGTTAAGGCCATCCAAGAACAACAAGCGCAAATCGAATTGTTGAAGAAACAAAACGAGGCTTTGCTAAAAGCCATCACCGAATTGCAGAACAAGAAATAATCCGCTCTAAACAGAAACGATGAAAAAGTTACTGCTATCCCTAGCATTATTAGCCTCTTCCCTCCTTTATGGTCAGGGCTGGGTTCATAATGGCGCCCATGTGGTAGCCAACTCGGGAAGTTTTATTGTTATATCAGGCACCAAAGGAAACTACAAGGCACAAGGCACATCCAGGTTGATTTTCAACGGCGATGTCAATCTGTTCTATACCGGAAACTGGATCAACAACTCCGCAGGAGCCATCTTCATGAATAACAATGGCCGGGTTACCCTAAACGGAGCCGCGCAATTATTCATGGGAACCGCAGTAACTGCATTTCCAGCCCTTGACCTACTTTGCAGCGCAAATCCAACCATGCAAGTGAACATCCTAGTCGGTGGAGGCCATTCAGGAGGCGGAATTGGAAAACTTAACCTATTTTCAAAACAACTGCAACTAAACGGCAGAACCTTAATCATTAACAATAGATCCGAAACGGCAATCACCAAAACTACAGGCGGAATTGTCTCAGAGTCTTTCCCTTCCTTCGGCTACGGATATGTCCAATGGAATATTCGCGATGCCGGAGCCGGCCCTCTATACACCGTGCCATTCCAAACTGTAACCGGTGCCGATATCCCCTTTGATTACAATGTCAAAAATGTAGGACTGCAAACCAAAGACAGTGCCTTTGTAACCATCGCAACTTATCCAACACCCACAGCCTCTCTGCCTAATAACCGTCCGATGCCAACAGGCGTAAACAATGTGAAAAATGAATTCGGGACGGAAAACGCACGCAGGATGCTGGATCGCTTTTGGATACTAAACGATGGCGGCTATAGCACGAAACCGGAGATCAGCTTAGGATTCTCATACTTAAACCCAGAACACAGCACCGGAACCAACACCATTCAGGAATCAAACATGGGAGCTATCAACTGGATAGCGGCATCCAATAAGTGGAGTTATCCTGTGCAGTCGAGAGTTATTGCATCAAGAAATACGCTTCTTATTCATACAGGACAGAAATATTCGGGTATTTGGACCTTAAGCGACACTACGCCCTGCCCTATCGCAAATTTTGCATCCTATGGTGTTTGTGAAAAAGATTCTGTGCTTTTCACAGATAAATCAACCGTAGTTGACGATACCCTCGTTCAATGGCGATGGGATTATGGCAATGGCAACAAAGGAAGTGGTGATTCAACGGTTGGGTATTATTCACCCGCTGGAAATTACAAAGTTCGATTAATTGTCCGCGCCGCCAATGGTTGTGAGGACACTACGTTTAAAAATGTCAGCATCCTAGGCGCACCGCAAGCCAACTACGTTGTAGAAGATACCTGCGAAAACGAAATCGTTAAATTCACCTCACTTACCGCCCCCGGCAGTGGATTCCTTGCCAAAGAATATTGGTGGTTTGGTGATGGTACAACAACGGCGGGAAAGAGTCCGACACACTTTTATGGTTCGGCAGGATATCCTACAGTCACATACATCGTTTACAACAGCAACCTCTGTAAAGACACCATAATCCGCACACTTTTCATTGCGAACAAACCCTACGCCTACTTCATGGTTAAACCCGATTGTGAAGATTTGATGTTCCCGTTCGCAAACGCATCAACCGCTGGCATTGGAACCATTAGCACCTATAAGTGGGATTTCGGCAACGGCAGAAAATCAGGTCAGAGAAATGAAAGTATCCTCTACCCCGACTCCGGAACTTATAAAGTCAACTTGATCGTAACAAACAGCTTCGGCTGTCATGACACAAATGCCCAGAACTTGAGAGTTTATCCCCGGGCCATTGCAGACTTCAAATACAACCCTTACATCCCATTGATGACAGAAAACGTAGCCTTTATGAACAATTCCAAAATAGATACGAAATGGTCTTGGGATTTTGGCGATGGCTATTTTGATATGGTGAGAGATCCACAGCATATTTATAAAATGTACGGCAACTACAATATCACACTGATTGCCGACAACCAATATGGCTGTGCTGACACGATGACCAAGAGTATCAAAGTAAAATCGATTCCATTGTATTGGTTCCCAACAGCATTTACACCCAAAAATTCGGATGGGACGAACGATTATTTCGGACTATACTCTCCCCTCACGGTTAGCAATTACAAACTCATCATTTACAACCGATACGGACAACAAATATTTGAAGCCAAAGACCAATCTACATTGTGGGATGGCTTTGTGAACGGAGAACTTTGTCAGGGCGGTGTTTATATCTACGATGCTACCTTCAAAAACCCAGAAAACGAACTTCAACACTTTTCTGGTAGCGTCACACTGCTGAGATAAACGTCTATTATCGTGCGAATGTGAAAGTTTACCCCGACTTTTGCAAAACGATATGATTCAGACTGGCCTATTCCTTGATTTAACCTTTCATCACGATACCCCACAAGGTTGGTATTTGGTTGATGAAATGGGAGTAGAAGTATTACTACCCAACAAATTTTGTCCGTCAGAAGCCATTGAAGGGGATGT
>JBEGUW010000090.1:0-12214 GCA_041178665.1 Bacteroidota bacterium | reverse complement strand
GGTCCGGATTTTCGCTATCAGATGATGCGTGCAGGCATTGAACAAATTGATGCGTTGCTATTTACCCATGAGCATCGAGATCATACCGCGGGATTGGATGATATTCGACCGTATAATTTCAAACAGGCGTCGGAGATTCCTGTGTTTCTTCATCAAAGGGTATTTAAGTCGTTCCAAAATCAGTTTGATTACATATTTCAGCCTGTTCCGTATCCTGGAATTCCCCAGATTGACTGGAATCTGATCGATGGAACATTTCTTACACCGGCAAAGCATACTGTAGAAACGGTAAATGTGATGCATTTCAAATTGCCTGTAATTGGGTTTGTCTTTAATAAATTCGCCTATGTCACCGATGCCAATTTCATTTCCGAATCGGAAAAAGAGAAATTAAAAGGGATGGACGTATTGGTGTTAAATGCCCTTCGCAGAGAATCACATATTAGCCATTTTACGCTGGCTGAAGCAACGGCATTGGCGATAGAGTTGGGTGCAAAACAAACTTATTTTACGCACATGAGCCATCAAATCGGGTTGCATGAAGATGTCTGTGCTGAATTGCCTGAAGGGATTGACCTGGCCTACGACGGTCTTTCTATTGATCTTCCAGATTGATTGGTTGCCAATGTTGCAATTTCTGGACTGGGAATTTACGGTTGATTCAAGAGCCCCAATTGATTGTGATTACAACCGCTGAAATAAATCGATGTAAAATGCAACGGCCTGATTGAATTGGCCCCTGGTTATGTATTCGTTTTTGCCGTGAATCCCTGATAAATTACTATCGCTGAACTCAAAGGGTACAAAACGATACATTCGGTTGGTTACTGCTGTGTAGTTCTTACAATCGGTGCCGGTAATGACAAGTCCGGGAACGACAACTGTTTCTGGGAATTGCGCGTGAATACATTCCTTTATTTGGTCGTACCCATCCCCGTTATCGGGTGAGATTGGTGTGGCTTCTTGTCCTTCTAGATACACGGTTGCCTTAATTCTGGGATCGTTTAGAACACGGTTAATCTCTGATTCAACAAAAGCGATATTATCGCCTGGAAACAAGCGCAGATTTACAATTGCTTCAGCGATTGGTGGGACCACATTTTCTTTTGTACCGGATTTAATGATGGTGGTTACGTGGGTTGTTCTGATGGTTGCGGCCGTTTTCTCGCCACCGAGTAGCACCGTTTTAACAAGTGGGGCCGTGATCCACAAATTGCTAAATAAAGCCCGGTATCCCCAATCCATGTACGGTGCAGCTTCGGTAAAAAGTCCCCTAACAGGGCCATCCAAATGGGCGGGGAATTGGTAATTTTCTAATTTGCTTAAGCCCCGACTTAAAATTGATGTCGCATTTTCCGGATTTGGCCATGCAGAATGTCCTCCCAATTGGTTGACAGACAATTTGATGCTTACATTTCCTTTTTCGCTTAAGCCAATGATGGCGCAGTTATTTTTTAAACCCGGTACGATGCCTTTCATGACCCCAAAGCCCTCATCTGCGATGAAAGAAACGGCGGTTTTATTTTTAATCAAATGTTTAGCGATGGCGGCAGCTCCGTTTTTACCGCCCGTTTCTTCATCGTGACCAAAAGCAAAAATCAGGGTGCGATTGAATTGAAAACCTTTTGATAAACGATATTCTGCAGCTTCTAGCAAGGCCACAATTACATTTTTATCGTCCAATGCGCCTCTGCCCCAAAGTGTATCCTTGGCAATGGTGCCTTTGAATGGCTTGTGTTTCCAATCCGAGCTGTCTGGGGTAGGAACGACATCAAAATGACCTAAGAACATCGCGGCGGCCTTGTTGCTTTGCCCTTTTAACGTAATCAATAGACTATGCTGGTTGATGATCTCCCATTTGGCGTTTTTCGCTATAAATGGATAGGTGTTCTTTACCCATTGGTGAAAATCTAGAATCGTTTGGTGATTGATACTATCGTTGTTCGCATCGTCGTACCCAATTACTGGAATGGTTGTGGATTGGGCGAGGTGTTCGAGTGCGATGTTATTTATTTTGATGTAATCTTCGCCATCAACCAAAGTCACCGGTTTGGAATGTAATGATTTGGGGGATTTTACTAGGGCGACGATAATTATCGTTGACAAGAGGGCTAAGACAATAAGACCCGCAATTTTTAATGTTCGCAGTATCATTTTTTTCATCGTCAGTGAATATAGATGAATTTCCCCATCGCAGTTTCAGAGCCGTCGGAATTTATCGCAAAAACAAACAAAACTCCCGAATTGGGTTTGCTGCCATCCAATCGTAAACCATTCCATGTAGCCTTTCCGCCATTGGCTTTGGTTTGATAAATGAGTTTACCTGTAGCATCCGCGATTTTCACTTCGGCATTGCTAGTAAGACCTTCAATGGTGATAATTCCATCGTATTTGGCTGTCACAGGGTTGGGGTAAATCTTGATTTTTTCGAAACTTTCAGCGGCTTCACTCGCATCACTTCGATAACTAATAATTCCCTTGTCGGTTCCGGCAAAAACCTCACCTGTGGTATTCACTTGACCAACACAAATCACGCGGTCCGACAAAAGAGGACTGTTTTCTTTGTTGAAATGTTTGAGAACGCGCTGACCGTATTCATCAACCAAAAACAAGCCATTGTTGGTGGCCATCCATTTCCTGTTTCCCCCGTCGATGCAAATGTCGTTGATGGTTTCTTCCCCCATTAGGTATCCAACGGATCCATCTTGGTCAATAATGTATCGGTCCAACTTTGGGCTGGTAAACAGTGCGCTACCCCCTGCATAAACGTTTAATCCTTGGTTGGTTCCAATCCAGACATAGCCTAATTCATCTGCTTTGATAGAAAGGACTTCATTCGTGAGTAGCCCATTTTTTGTTGTGATGGTTACCAGTTTGTCGTCGAACGGCGCATCCATATTTTTCCCTTCATCAAAAACCAAAATACCACCGGATTGTAGAATCATCCATTTTCTTCCTTGGTTGTCGATGGTGATATCTCGCACTTCCGAAGTCCCAATATCGAACGATTTCCATTGACCGGTCTTGGTATAGCACATAAGGGGTACATCGGATCCAAACGAGCCAATCCATAAATTGCCTTTTGCGTCTTCTACCATGCCGGATATTTTGATCAAATTGAGTGGGGCTTGACGTTTGAGTGGGCTGTTTGCATCATCAAATCGATTGATGATTTTATTGTTTTGAATTACCAGTATACCATTGGAATGGGTGGCTGCCATATACCAATCTTTGGCTTTGTAATATTGCACGAAAGTGAAATCGTACATATTGGTATTGAAGGTAGACCATAGGTTATTGATCCACCCTGTGGGAGTATAGATGTAAAACCCCGCGTTATTAAATGTATTTCCAAAAGTGCTACTTACACCGCCTCCGGTTCCCAATATTTGCGGGGCGTTTTGGGTCATCCTAAAAATGGTGGGGTAGGCCGGACCGTCGGGCATATAAGAAATTTCGCCATTGGGATCCTTCTTGATGATTCCTGGGCCGATGCCTGTGCTGAACCAGAAAATACCGTCTTTGAATTGGGTTGCTCCCGAGATGAGATTTACCGATTCTGTTGTGCTAATACCATTTGAAATGGTTCGTATCTCACCTTGTCGTGCGATGTGCGTGCCTCGTTCGTTGTTCCAAATACGTGCTACAAATCGTTTGTCGTTAAGGTAGGTAATGGTTTCCCCTTTGTCTAAAACGAAAATCAGGCTGTCCATTTCGAATAGCAGTTTGCCATCGAATTGACATAGATTTTGGGCGGCGGTGCCCTGGTATGACCAATGCCATTGCAAATAATCGTTCAGATTTACAGATTTAGACCACTTGGCAGAACGAACGCCTTTATCGCTCCCAACAAAAACCGAATCGCCTACAACTGCAGTTGAAAGCACCGGAATTGCAGTTCCATTTGGGCCGATATTGCTGTAGCTGTCGTTAATTTCATGAGAAATCAGATCCACAGTGAGAAGCCCAAAGTAGGTGGAAATGAGCGCTTGATCCCCTTCGATGCAAATATGTAAGATGCGTTTATCGCCTTGTAGCAACTTAGAATAAAATCCGGGCACGTTGATGACCTGTCTATCGTTTATCAGTAAGTCGATATTCCCATCGTTATACCCAATTACCAAGGCGTCTTGGCTCTTACTATAGGTGAGTGCTGTTACTTCCACGCCATTAAATCCCTCGTCCTTACCCAGTTTCTCCATATCACCATAATTCATCATCACTCGGAAAAATCCTTGGTCTGATGCAGCGTAGACGTATCGTTGGGTGGCTTCGCAAATCTTGACATCCTTATAACTCAGGTGTGTTCGCCATTGGCCGGTTTGAATCAACTGACTTTGTGCATTTCCAATGATTCCCAAAAACAGTAGGGCGAAACTCAGTATTGTTCTCATCAGCAGCGTCGTTTGGAATTAGTTAAAGGTATAACGCGCTTCTAGGCCGAAATCGGTAAGTGCGGTATAAAATTGATTTGCCACTTTGGGGTCCATCACTACGCGGTTGTATTTCAAGGCCAAATTGATTTTTTGGTTGACTTGATAAGTGATGCTAGGGCTAATTCTAATGTTCTTCATCCCCGCGGTGTATTTATTGATATTCAAATCCACTTTGCGAATAACAGTAACATTATCCGTAACCGAAACGGTTAG
Source organism: Bacteroidota bacterium (assembly GCA_041178665.1). Classification (GTDB taxonomy): domain Bacteria; phylum Bacteroidota; class Bacteroidia; order NS11-12g; family UBA955; genus UBA955. The sequence goes on along the minus strand of JBEGUW010000090.1, from coordinate 7,565 downwards.
GTCGAATCTGAAATCATTTGGGATGTACAACCAACGACCATTTTTCTTAAACGGCAAGGTGAGTCCGGTTGTTCTATAACCCGCGTTCAATTGGAATTCATTGCTGCGCATTTCTGTTAGGTTGAAACTAGCGGCAAATAGTTTAAGTGTTCTTGAGCGTTTGTATTCTGCCCCAATGGTCCAATTGTTTTTGGTAGTTAAGTTCACCCCAACCAATGGATAGAATCCTTCAGTTATCGTAGCGTCTGCAATCTGATATTTGGGGGTGAGGTCTTTGCCAAGCATCGCCACTTCATCCTGATTGTATTTGAGGTTTTGGGTGTAATTGCCAATGCTGTATCTACCGGTATATGCATGCTTTAGGTTGATATTGCTAAAGATGTTCCCTAGGAATTTGATTTTGGTTAAACCGTTGTAATTGACATTCCAGTTGGGTAGGGGGATAGATGGGAAACCGCTAACATCTGAGAAGCCTGGGTCTTTACCAGCGTAAGAAGCGTTGAAAGCGCCCACCAAAACGTCTTGAGAGTTTTTGCTGTATCCGATAGGGAATTTGGTTACCGTATCGATGCCATTGAAGCCAAGTCTTTGCGCGGATAGTTTCGAAGCCGTTGTGTAGCGATTGTTCAGGAATTGGTCAAACACAGGATTGGTATGATTGTCGGTTCCGATGGTTACGTCTTTCACAAAATGCGTATTAAAGAACCATCCAGTTACATTGAAATTACCTGTTTGCGTTAATCCTTGATCCATCCATTTAAAGCCATCGTATTTGAAAACGACTTGTGTTCCAACCGTCATGCTTCGCGAGAAATCCAATCGAATTCTAAAGTTTTTAATGGGTTCAATCGTTATATTTCCCGATAAGTTCTGGTTTTTATTGTTTCGATAAAAGTTGGACTGTCGAGGATCCTTTTTAAGAGCACCTAAATCAGCGAGTTTATAACGGAGTCGAGAATCCTGCATACCCAACACGAATTTCAACCCGGGCTGCATGTGGTTAAAGTTGTTGCCAAAATAATCAGGTTTGTACGCGAATCCGGGCATCTCGGTGTTTTCTTTCAACTGATAACTGAAGCTTGCATTTTTTAACATACTCACCAAATTGCCCACGAATACTTTTGCGGGGTTGGCCTTTTTGGTTGTTGGGGCTCCTTTTTGAAGAGCATTTTCGAATACAGGGGCTTCATCGCCTTCCTTTTTAACCGCAGTTTTAAGTTGCTTTGGTTTTTCCAAATCTCTCAACCAAGGAATCTGTTGGTACAATTGCGTGAAATTCATTTGGCCCGCAAAGTTTATGTCTTGGCCATTTTGAATCCGGTTGCCCAAACTTGCAAATGCCGGCGGCGCTTGATTCCATTCGTAACTTCCGGTATACGTAACGGTGCTGCTAATCCAACGCGTCCACTTCATTTTGCTAAAGGGTACGGTGTAGTTGGCATTTACGTTTTGATAAAACTTAGTTGTTCGGCCAAGAGATAAAAATTCCTTTTTCACCGAATCTAACTTGATCTCGTTATCCAATCTGCCATACGGTTCCTGAATCCGCGATGAAACGTTGGCAGTATAATTCAATTTTAAATTTTCCGTGAGCGGAATGTTGGTGTTGAAGTTTCTTAAAATGGTAAAGTTCTTGTCGAACAACCTCGGATTCACCTGAATAAACTTGTTGTTGTTTCTAGATTGCGTTTCGCTGTACAATCGATTCGCCTGAATCTGTGTACTAAAGCTAGATGGAATAAAGTTGAAGTTGAAATCCTTGATTAGGTTCAATTTCTTCGACTTCATCTTTCTAAATGGTTTAATATACTTGGTGCCTTTTGAATAGGAATATCCAATGGTGGCTTGGGTGGTTTTCAAAAAGTACTCTTCGATTTGCTGATTGCGACGAGAATTGTTTTGATAGCTGTATCCTAAGACAAAATTCGAAGGCGACCATGGTTTAGGGGCTTTGCCCATCGCACTGGCCACTCTTACGTTATTGAAGTTTAAGCTATAGAGGGAGTTGTATTCTTCGGCGGCTTTTTTTACTGCGTCTCGTGTTGCGGCATCAGCAAGACCTGAAAGATAAGTCTGCATTTCCAAATCAGGGTTCAAAGGGAAGTATTTGGGTCTAACAAAACTCTCAGAATAGCCAATATACATTGGAATACTTACGCCCGATTTCTTTGGAAAGAACTTGCCCAATTCTAAGTTCGATGCAATGTCGTAGTTTAAATTGGTGCTCAGACTTCGATCGTTCAACTTCTTGTCAACATCCCCAAATCCGATGGTCCTAACGGTTCCACTTAAGTTCAGTTGACCAAAATCGGCCAATTGCATTTGTACGTTTGCCAAGGATGCCCAGCCGCCTTTGTTTGCAATTTCCTTAACCCTCAACTCATTAAACCAAGCTTCAAAACACTTAGGACTCGTTGAGTTGTTTTTTAGTCCCACCATCATAACGCGCATATTGCTGACATCTGGAAGTCCCATCACCGTAATTTTACCTTTGCCCATGAATCGGATGAAAGGAGCGGTCATTGGCCAAGCCGTATTCTGTCGAACAATTTTTAAGTTGTAAAGCGAATCAAATGGGATATCAATGAAGTTTTCATCTGGCCAAATAGATTTGTCTGCATTGGCCGAATTCATATTGATAAAGCCTCGTGTCAACTTGAGGGGGATTTCGTATTCGTAATAATTTGATGTAAGGTCGGTTCCGAATCGGATGAAAGCAGATACTTCGCCGTCGGCTACCGGATTGTTTAAACTCTCTTCGGCATGGACAAACATCTGCAAGCGCTTGTAGTTCCTTGCATCAAAAGTTGTTGTTTTGAAGGCAGCACGAGAGTCACCGGCTTTTAGGTCGCAGACTTTCAACGACAATGATTGTTCGTTTTCTAAAACTGTACCCAAGCTGGCCATATTCTGAACCCGCACGATACCTGGAGGTGAAACATAAGCAATTGGCAAACGTTTGCTGTTCTCCTCTATGTTAACAGTGCTTACAACGAATTTGGTTCCATCGTTTGGATCCTGCGGTACAATGACCCCAGGAGTTTTTAATGAGTTGGTATATCTACGCCAATCGGCTTTTACAATGTTGATATAACCCAATCTCAAAATCGCGGAATCATTAAAGCCCGTCATAACCATTCGCATGAAACGGATGCTCTTGAAATCGCTGATATTTCCTACCGCTTTTTCGAATTCACGAATTGGAATTTTTAATTGATACCAAGTGATATCGCGAGATTTGCCATTGCGCAATTTGACATTATTCTTTACGATATCGGCGATATAGTTTCGACCCATTTGCATGTCGGCCGCGTTGATCTTGATTCGATATTGGAAATAGTCTTCACTTTGGTTCAACGTAAAATCGCGGTTTACGTCTTCATCACTTGGAACAGGTGTAGTTGACTTAGGCATCCCAGCATATTTGCCGGTGTATTGCTCATTGTTTGAATTGCCTTGTGGGCCTTGAATTCTTGTGTAACGACCTATGATGTCAGCATCTACGCCATCGAAAAATCCATCCAAATAGTGACGATAATTGTCGTTACTTGGATCTTGGTAAGCATTCTGATAGTATTGAGACGATGTTCCAAAATTGGTTGCGATGCGCTTTAAAAACGATGTGTCGAAATGCAATTTTTCGTTCTCATCATCCATTCCATCTAGTCCAATGTCTTGCGCTTTCAAAGTTCCATTGTTGTTGTCGAATGCGAAGTTGATCTGTGGTCCTTCTGGGACAAAAGCGTAGTTGGTAGTGTCTATGTCATTGCTGGCCGAAGATGAAGAGGGCAATCCGTTTTCAAACGATTTTCTTCTGTCCGGCAAAATGTCTTCGCTTACGTTACCCAATTGCAATAAGAATTCTCCCTTCAAGTTTGGGTTGTTCGCCATGGGGTCCAACATCCAAATCTCGATATAGTCGATGTTCGCGGCCTCAAAATCATTTTGGTCGATCTTTCGCGTTACACCCGCCCAACTCAATTCGGGATTTAGCAATTCGCCATTGGCGTTGACTTCGTTTGGATTGCTATTGAAATTATACAATCCGCGCATTTTGGGTCTGAAGAACAAATCCAATGTGGGCAAAATGGTAGGGGTTCCTTGAGGGAAATTCCTTTGAGGGAACAATTCACGTTGGTCTACTTGTCGCTGAAAGGGATCGCTCAGAATCGCATCAACCCGCTTCTTGATGTTGTCTGGCATATCAACATCGCGGTAAAACAAGTTGTCGATGGTGTAAAAACTCAATGCCCCGTGGTGGTTCATCCAATTGAGTCGATCAGCATTTTTGGTGTCGGGGAATTTGTCTTCTTGTTTCTGAGGAACCGCTCCAATGTACCAGTTGCTCACCGTTTTGACGTCGTTTGTTAATTCTGCCGATTCAAAATCTTCCAAATTCGATACGCCTCGCTGGTCGCCTTGTGATTTGTGGTTATGCGGATAAATCTTCGCGATTTCGGCATATGCCGTTATGTTCGATACTTCTTTGGTTTCCAAAAAGGGCAGTTGGTCGATCACTTTTGTGATAAACCTAGACTTGGAACTAAAAGCCATATCGGCGCCAATAATGGTATTTAGGAGTGGCTCCTCGTTGAAGTTGGTTTTGGTTGTTAGGGGCCTTTCGTACATGTGGAGTAGTGTCCCGCCGACCAATAACTTTTTATTGAATTTGTGCTCTACACGACCTCCCACCAATGTTTTCTGCTGAATATTGAAGAAGCTCTGTCCGTTCGCACTGGCTCTAATTTCTGCACCACCCTGCAATAAGCCTTGATTGGTGATACGAACTCTTCCCAAGGCATAATCCACTTCGTAGTCCATGCCCTCTGTAAGTGGTCTTCCGTTGGCCGTTACCCTAACTGATCCACGTTGTAAGTTGGTGGTTCCTAGGAATAATTCTGCGCCGTTGCTAGATTTATAGCTCCCTTGTAAGAAGAATTTGTTATGCTTTACATCCTGCTGAGCAAGCCATTTTGTGCTATCATAGAGCGCATCGTAGCAGTAATATTCGCCTAAGTCGTTCCTGCCATTGAATTGCTCTCGCAAATAATCGCCAAAGGGCTCGGTGACTGGGAAAATGATTCTGGCATATTGCGTGTTTACCGTTAATCCTTCAATCGCATCAAAAATCCCGTCGGGTTTGGCCTCTTGCTGACGGTTTAGTTTGTCTAGGCCGAATACACGAATCAGTGGATTTCCATTCACTAATGCGGGGCAATTTGCATTTCCGATGGGCAAGTAGTTGTAATCTCCACCCGTGGTATCGTCGGCATAAATGACATTTAATTTGAAGTCTTCCAAGCTCAAGCTATACGTATTCAAGGCATAAATGTTCTTCATCATCAGGCGCCACATTGGCAATTTTGTTCTGATGGTGTTGCCCTTAAGCATTTTTAAGAACATCAATTTCTGATTTCCTGGCGGGATATCACGCGAAAATTCACCCACTTGGTATGTTTTGCCTTCGTAGGTGTATTCAAAAGCCACAGCCAGAATTTCGTCGTTATTCAATGGTTGATTTAACGAGATATAACCCAACTGCGGGTTGAGTGAGAATTCTTTGTCTGTGAGCTGACGTGCATAGTTGAGCATGTCAAAATCTATCGTTTGCTCAAAATAGGGCAGGGTAGCATAGATCTTGTCGATGGCTTGTCCTGTAAAACGCGTATTCGGATCTGCCGTAATGGTAGCGTACAAATTATTTGCTGCGTTATCCGATGCTGGGTCCGATGAGCCTCCCAATGCAGGTCTGAAGGGTTTTGCCTCGCCCAAATCTTGAAATGCTAAGATATCTCTAGGGGTCTCAACGTTGGCATTTTTGTTCGTAACCCATGCTTCTACGCGGTTAATAATCACCCCGCTGGCAATAATGGGTAGGTTTTCTAACGATTTGTTATAGTTTTCCCTGAAAAATTGAGATAGGAAATAGTGTTTGTTTTGGTCGTAATTGTCTGCGGTGATTTTGAATTCATTCATCTGCGCACCGCCTTTCAGTACCGTCTCTGTGCTCTGTCCTTTATTTTGACTAAAGACGGTTTTGATAGTGGTTTTTCCGAACTGCATCGTATTGGAAAATCCAAATAAATTGTTTGCTGGCTTAATTAATTGGGTTGGTAGGTTTAGATTGACATTACCCACTTGGATGTCTTTAAGGATCCCATCGGGTTTGCCTTTCCATCCCAAATTGGTTTGATTGTCGAATTCAAAAGCCGCTTCTGTATCGTAATTGATCCCCAACTTCACAAATTCACCTACGCTACCGTTGGCGCTGATTTGCATCTGCTGGTCAAATACGGGAACGAAATATTTTTGCTGACGTTTAGAGAAATTGGGATTTCTGTTCACGTTCATACTCCCGCCCAATTTTACCATGGCCGACCCGTTTAGCTGAAAATCAACACCCCCTTCTCCAAAAATCTTGGAAACAGTTGGGTTGTTTAGTTCGGCTTTGATTAAATCCGTTACGCTTTTGTTGTTGCCGCCCAATGAGTACGCGCTCTGCGTTTTTCCGCGGAAGTACTTTTCATTTTCGATTTTCGATTGTTTTTGGAAGTACTCAGCAACCGACATGCTTTCGCCGGTAGGGTAGCTGAGCGAACCTAAATTGCGGAAACCTTCGTAGCGATTGGCTTTGGCGTTGTATCGCCATTCGGTTTTAACGGGATTTTCTAGGTCCACATGGGAGCCTGTAGTGCCATTTTTCTGTAACCGATACCGCAGACTGTTCGTGTCTAATTGGCCGAAAAGGGGATTGCTAATTACCGCCAATAAAATCAACAGCATCGCACCGAATGTTGCACGCAAAATACGTGCGGTTATGGATTGACCATTAAATCTCATTCTGTTAAACTTCTAAACGTTGCGTAGCGGTGTGGCTAATAGGCGGTTGCTTAATTTGCGAACTTGCAAGTTACAATATTTTCAATGAATTTTTTATCAATTCTTCAATGGTTGCAGTGCCTCCCAATTCTTTGCTGACTTTCATCAGTGCTTTTTCTGCATTGGCTTTTTGGTAGCCTAGTGTGGTAAGGGCCGATAGCGCTTCGCTAAAGTTGTCGCTCACCCCAGAAAGCATGCCCAATCCCATGGATTTTTTCCCCATCATTTTATCGCGAAGTTCCAAAACAATGCGTTGCGCACCTTTTTCTCCGATGCCTTTGATGCTTTTCAATAAACCTACATTCCCATTGACAATCGCCGCGGCCAAATCGTCTGGAGCTAAGCTACTCAACATCAACATAGCCGTGTTATTCCCTACGCCAGAAACGGATGTTAACATGCGGAACATATGCCTTTCGTCGGGATCGGAAAATCCAAATAAATGCATTGAAACCGGACTTTGATTCTCGACTTTAAAAAGCAAATCGACAAATAATCGAGCTGTTTTATGACCTTTAATTTTTTCGTAGGTCGTTAAACTGATCGCTGCAATATAGCCCAAGCCTTGATTGGAAATAATCACGTGCGTGGGGTTGAGAGATTCGATTGGACCTTCTATGAAATCGTACATTTTGTTATCTGATTTGGTATTTTCGTTTGCGATAGATGTTGTTGGCGATGCCAAA
>JBEGUW010000089.1:0-5155 GCA_041178665.1 Bacteroidota bacterium | reverse complement strand
GGTGAGGGTCAAGCCAACGGACTTGCATTTTCTGTTAACAAGGGCATGAAATTACCACCATCGCTGAACAACATTTTCAAAGAGCTTCAGTCTGATTACCCGAATCAAATGCCTGCTGCTATCGGTGAACAAGGCGATTTAAGCGTATGGGCCAAGCAAGGAGTTTTGTTACTCAATGCTGCGCTAACTGTATGTGAATCGGCACCTTTGTCGCACCAGAATTGTGGATGGGATCCCTTGATCCAACAAGTTATTGCCACAATCAATTCTCAGTGTTTAGGGGTGGTTTTTTTACTATGGGGTAAATCGGCCCAACGATACAAGTCATTTGTGGATTCCAAGATACATGCTGTGATTGAAGGTGTTCACCCAAGTCCACTATCGGCTCATCGCGGATTTTTCGGATCAAAACCCTTTTCAACAGTCAATGAGTTGCTCAACAATCAGGGAAAATCGCCTATTGACTGGTGAGTGGGAAGTCCAATAAATCAAACAATCCAAAACTGTGTAAAACTGATTTGCACAAAAAAGTATCGCCTTGATAACTTTGGAGTGTGGAAAATCCCATCAGTATTACCAAGGCTATAATTCATCAGGGCACTACGGCTGTGCTACAGGACGTGAATCTTCAAGTGTTTGAAGGTGAATTTGTGTACTTGATCGGTCGCACCGGGTCTGGCAAATCCTCTTTGTTAAAAACATTGTATGGCGAGTTGCCCTTGCAAGAGGGCGAAGCCAATATTGCGGGTTATAATTTGAAAGGACTGTTGAAGAAAGATGTCCCTTTCTTGCGTCGTAAATTGGGGATTGTTTTTCAGGATTTTCAATTACTAACCGACCGCAATGTCTTAGAGAATTTGATGTTTGTTCTTAGGGCTACGGGGTGGACGAACAAGCACGAAATGTTGGATCGATGCAAAGCTGTTTTGGAAAAGGTAGGTTTACAAACCAAAGATTACAAAATACCCGCTGAACTGAGTGGTGGAGAGCAACAACGGTTGGTTATTGCTCGCGCATTGCTGAATGAACCCAAAGTAATGCTTGCCGATGAACCAACGGGTAACTTAGATCCAGAGGTGAGTGACGAAATCATGGCTCTTTTGAAATCCATCGCCAGAGAAGGGACAGCAATATTGATGGCTACACACGATTATCGATTGATTCAGAAATTTGGTGGTAGTATTTACAAGTTAGAAAATCGCAGTTTGCGCGCGATTGAAGCCTACGAATTCAATCAATCACTTTCTTAGTCGCTCCAAGGATATTTCCCTCCTCGGTGATTCAATGTAGGTTGTTTGCCAAGGATCCCATTGTTGACTCTCTATCCAATGCAATGTAATCGGATTTCGCATGGCAGAAGCTCTGCTATGAATTGGGCTAACGATATAAATATTGTGAGTGAGTATCTGCACCTGTGAATCCTTGGACAGTATTTTAATTTCTTGAATGTCTTTTTCCGATGAACCCAGATTGAATATGATATTCTTTGGTGGTTCATTGCCATTCATTCTGGCTTGATACTCCCAAGCATTTTCAATTGCCTTGGCATCGTTTGATATCAATACAATTTTCTGGGTGTTGTTGGAGGGTATTTTTTTGTTTAGGATCTCTGCAATACGTTCCACATCGGAATTGGATCCAAGAAACATCGGTATCAAAACAAAAACCATGTGATAAACCCATGTCCCAATCGCCATACCCATCAGTGGCTTTGTGGTTCTATCGTCAAACGAAAACAAGCCAGCTTTCGCCATCAAAAGGATAGCGACAGGTAGCAACATCGTCATGAATTCTGCATTTCCTACGCTGTAGAAGGCAAATCCCAAGTGAAGATAGAAAACCCAAGATAGGGTACCGCTAAAAATGCGAATTGTGGTGGTTTGTTTTTTTCGATTTGAAATGTATCGCCAAACAAAGGCCAAGGACGAGATTGCCAACAGCAACAATCCAACCAAAGCAATGATCGAAAGCAAAGGCCAAGCGACGATGAGGAATAAAATAAAACCATGGATTTGGAATATGGTGCGAAAGAGGTTGACGGCTGTAAATAAAAAGTTATATAGACCTATTCGGGTCTCAACGAGCCCTTGGTTGACATCATGTAAGATAAAGTTAAAGATGCTTTCATTGCTTGCGTAAGCAGCCAACATATATGCAAATAGGATGAGGCCGCCCGACAAAATTGGGGCTACCCATTTCCCTTTCTTCATGGCCGCTAATGCGTAGGCTATGAACCAGAAAATATATGATTGATGAAACAATACGGCGAAGGCGAGCGATACCCAGCCGGCTGAAGCAACTCTTTGTAGTTTATTTTCAATGAGATAACTCCCTAGAATGGCCAAAAACAGTGGTGCAATATATGTCTCGTTATCGATGGCAAATCGCAAAATGCCGAACGAACCCAGTAGCAACCAAATAAGCCATTGTGCATTGGATTGGGTCGTATTTAATTTCAGCAGCCATGTGCGTAAAACCTCTAAGGTGAGTACACACAAACCGAGATTTAAAACAGTAAAACCAGCAATGGGATCGATATGAAGGAACTTGATTAAAGGTAGCCACACGGAACACCATGGCATGTAAAGCAAGTGGTGAGGTGATAACATAGATTTGAAGTCGCCCTCAAATTCCAAAGTGTCTGCGGCATAACCCCAACCATCGCCTGAATGAGTGATTGGAAATAGCAAAATACTCACCATCAAAATGGCGATAAATGCAAAATAAAATCCGCGGTTTGCATTTATTGAAATTCGCATCGCAACAAATATAGGGTGTGCTATCTTTGTGCCGTGCAATCTCCCCTTGATAATCCCATTTTTGAACTTATTGGCAAAACAGCCGATGAAATGAAGCTCAAAGCGTGGGTGGTAGGTGGTTTTGTAAGAGATTCCATTCTCAAGCATGAAAATAAGGACATCGACATTGTGGTTGTTGGTAATGGTGTCGATTTTGCCCAAGCCGTCGCTAAGAATTTTAACAACGATTGCACGTTAAGTGTATTCCGGAATTTTGGAACGGCACAAATCAAATTCGATGATTGGATTATTGAATTTATCGGTGCAAGAAAAGAAAGTTATCGTCGTGATTCTCGGAAGCCCATGGTTGAAAATGGCACATTGGAAGATGATCAAAATAGGAGAGACTTTACCATTAACGCCATGTATCTATCGCTAAATAGCGATCATTTTGGAGAGTTATATGATCCCTTTAACGGGGTTCAAGATTTACAGAACGGGGTGATCAAAACTTGCAATAACCCTGACGTTACCTTCGATGATGATCCACTCCGCATGTTGCGTGGAATTCGTTTCGCTTCAAGGTTAAACTTTCGGATTGAATTAAAAACATTTGAAGCCATTAAACGGAATGTCAATCGGATTGAAATTGTATCTCAAGAGCGTATTACCGATGAAGTAAATGCCATGATCATGGCAGAAAAACCTAGTCGCGCCTTTGATATGATGTCGAAAACGGGTTTGCTTACATTGATCTTCCCTGAATTGATGGCACTACATGGGGTTGAAACCAGAAATGGCAAATCTCACAAAGACAATTTTTATCACACTTTACAGGTACTTGACAACATTTGTGAACTGACAGATAACCTATGGTTGAGATGGGCCGCTATTTTACATGATATCGCCAAACCAGCAACCAAGCGGTTTGATAACAAAGTTGGGTGGACATTTCACGGACACGAAGACAAAGGCTCACGGATGGTTAAAAGCATTTTCAAACGAATGCGATTGCCATTGGATGAAAAAATGCGCTATGTGAGTAAGCTGGTATTGCTCCACTTGCGTCCTATTGTACTTTCAAAAGAAACCGTTACAGATAGTGCGGTGCGACGTTTAATTGTGGATGCCGGTGAACATGTGACAGATTTGGTGACATTATGCAGGGCCGATATAACGAGTAAAAACGAAGCCAAAGTAGAGAAACACCTTAGAAACTTGGTTTTGGTTCAAGATAAAATCAATGAAGTGCTAGCAAAAGACGAACTGCGGAACTGGCAGCCTGTTCTAACCGGTAATCACATCAAGAATCACTTTGAAATCAAGGATCCCCAGGACATTGGGAAAATCAAAGAGGCGGTGAGAGAGTTGATTTTAGACGGACACATACCCAATGAATTGGACATTGCCTTGGAAAAAGCCCACGAGATTGCTCAATCTATGAACATATCGCCTCGCTAAGAAGTTGTAGTAAAATCAACCACGAATACCTCAAAATAAATCACGAAATTTGCCCATAGTTTATGTTACAGATTGCCAATATTAGAAAAAACGCCGCCGACTTGGCCTCACGACTAGCCATCAGAGGCTTGGATGGAAACGCCTTGATTGCTCAAGTGTTGGAGATGGATGAGAAAAATCGTGCCAAGAGAACTGAGATGGAAACGCTCCAATCTAAAGGCAACCAGCTCACAGCGCAGATTGGTGAAATGTACAAATCCGGACAACGTGAAGCGGGTGATGCTTTGAAAATTACATCGGCGGAAATTAAAGATCAGTTAAAGACATTGGAAGCCGATGTTGAAGCGGGCGACCAAGCCATGACTCAGCTTTTATTAACCATCCCAAATACACCATCGGTGGAAGTTCCCAAAGGAAAAACGCCGGAAGAGAACATAGAAGTTTTGCTATGGGGTAGCAAACCCGATTTGTCAGCCCAATGTATACCACACTGGGAGCTTACTGCCAAATACGACATCATTGATTTTGAATTGGGCGTTAAATTGACGGGTGCGGGATTCCCTGTTTACAAGGGCAAAGGGGCTATTTTCCAGCGAGCACTCATTCAATTCTTTTTGAATGAAGCAGGAAAGGCAGGCTATATGGAAGTACAACCGCCCCTTTTAGTAAATGCAGATAGTGGCTATGGAACAGGTCAGCTTCCTGACAAAGAAGGTCAAATGTACCACTGCGGTGTTGATGATTTGTATTTGATTCCAACCGCAGAAGTGCCCATCACCAACTTGTATCGCGATGTGATTTTGAATGAAGCACAATTGCCCGTCAAAAATGCCGGTTACACACCTTGTTTCCGTCGTGAAGCAGGTAGTTATGGTGCTCATGTTCGCGGTTTGAATCGTTTGCATCAGTTCGATAAAGTAGAAATTGTACAAATTGTTAAGCCTGAGAGTTCGTAT
>JBEGUW010000088.1:0-22977 GCA_041178665.1 Bacteroidota bacterium | reverse complement strand
AAGATATCGAGAAGGTAGTAGTGAAAAATGTCAATTGCGATGCGGCAAAAGGGGTGGCATTTTTTGAAGGTTTGTTGCTGTCTGATTACCAATTTGATAAATATTTAAAGAAAAAATCTCGTGACACTTCAATTGAATATTCATTCAAGGGTAAGGGTGAAGACAGACAAGATGAGGTGAAAGTTATTGTCGCTGCGGTAAATTCGGCCCGTGACTTGGTAAACGAACCCGTGAATGCGCTTAATGCCCAAGGGTTGGCTGATGCCTTTGTGAAAATGGGGGATGCTGCAGGCTTTAAAGTGGAGGTTTTTGGTGAAGCCCAAATAGAGAGTCTTAAAATGGGGGGATTGCTCGCGGTGAATAAGGGAAGTCAGGAACCACCAACATTTTCTGTGCTAGAATACAAGCCTAAAAAAGCAGTGAATAATCAGCCTATCGTTCTGGTGGGTAAAGGTGTTGTGTTTGATACGGGTGGGTTGAGTTTAAAGCCAACGCCCAATTCAATGGATATGATGAAGTGCGATATGGGTGGTGCGGCGGTTGTTGCCGGCGTATTTGAGGCGGTGGCGAAATTGAAATGGCCGTTATGGATTATCGGATTGGTGCCTTCTACCGACAATCGTCCGGGTGAAAATGCGACATGTCCGGGTGATGTGATAACCATGTTCGACGGAACCACGGTTGAGGTGCTCAATACTGATGCAGAAGGTCGTTTGATTCTGGGCGATGCATTGTCGTTCGCGAAGAAATTTGACCCTCAGTTGGTTATCGATTATGCAACACTAACGGGTGCGGCGGCACGTGCTTTCGGCTCTTATGGTTCGGCATTGATGTCGCAAGCTCCAGATTCAGTGGTTAAGTCGTTGAAAAAAGCTGGCGATGCAGTGTTTGAGAGAGTGGCGGAAATGCCATTGTGGGAAGAGTATTATGAAGAGATAAAAGGAGGTATTGCGGATATTAAAAATTTAGGAAAAGGCGAGGGTGGTGCTCAAAGTGCAGCGATGTTCTTAAGGCATTTTACGCAGTATCCATGGGTTCACATCGATATCGCGGGAACTGCATTTTCAACTTCTCCAAGTCATTATATCCCAAAAGGTGGCACAGGTGTTGGCGTTCGCTTAACTTTGGAGTTTCTTAGACAGCAGATCAATGGATAATTTTAAACCCGTTATTGGAATAACCCAGGGAGATCCCTCAGGTGTTGGGATGGAGCTCATCATCAAGGTTTTTTCCGATGAAAATATTTTCAAATATTGCACACCCGTTTTATATGCAAACCCCAAAACCTTCGTGGCTTGGAAAAAGCATATGGAATTGCAAGAGCCCATGTATACGTTGATTTCAACGGCGGCAGAGGCAAAACCTGGGAAATTGAATTTGGTTGTTAGTAGCGATGCTGTTTTTGAATTAACCATAGGGAAATCGTCGGATGCTTCCGGTTTGGAAGCCTTGAAATCCCTAGATAAAGCCATTTCGGATGTCAATCATTTACAGGCTTTGGTTACCGCACCCATCGATAAATCTACTGTTGCGCCCCATTCGGCAGACTTTACAGGTCATACCGGCTATTTGGCGGAGGCCTTCGGAAAAACCAATTATGCCATGATTTTGGCTAGCGAGGATCTTCGCGTTGCTTTGGTGACCGAACATATTGCAATTACCGAAGTGGGTAAACATCTAACCCAGGATAAAATCGAACAGAAAATCGAAGTTGTATACGAATCTTTAAGAAACGATTTCAATGTCCTTAAGCCGCGCATTGCTGTTTTGGGGTTGAATCCTCACGCGGGCGACAATGGCTTGTTGGGCAAAGAGGAGTCGACGTTGATTGTGCCTGCGATTCAAACGCATTTCAAACGCGGAAAACTCGTTTATGGTCCTTATTCTGCGGATAGCTTTTTTGGCGGTGGGAACTACAAAAACTTCGATGCGGTGATTGCGATGTATCATGATCAAGGATTAATTCCTTTCAAGACATTGGCATTTATGGATGGCGTTAACGTAACGGCGGGGTTGCCTATCGTTCGTACTAGCCCAGACCATGGAACTGCCTATGACATTGCAGGAACTGGCGTTGCAGATACTTCAAGCTTCAGAGCTGCGGTTTACGATGCAATTCACTTGGTGAGAAATAGGAATCAGTTTGCTGAGGATTTTGCCAATCCATTGGACTACGCAGACATGCGCCGGGAACGATTCCGGATTGATTTTTAAATTAACGACTACTTCGAATTACTCCGGGGAGCTAATTCCGGTGGGGTTTCATGAAGGGCCTGGAATCGATAGAGTATTTTGCTGAAACCAGAACGTTTTTGCTGTGCTATCGAAGTTGATTTCGTTGCGTGAGCCAGTTGCCAACAAACGACATAACCTCCATGGCAGTGGTTTCGTCTAAATTGAAATATTCTGAGACATCGCAAGTGTTACAATGTTGCAGCAAATGATTTAAGCCAGGGAATTCTCGGTAAGTAACACCTACGCCAGTTTGGTTCATTTTCTCTACCAATTTTGCAGTGCCAATGGCATCGATTTGCTGATCTTTTGATCCTTGAATCATCAGAATATCACAATTTTTTAGTTCAGTGAATTCTATTTCGGGATCCGATTGAAGGAAATAGCTGGTCCAAGGATTTGTAGCTAATCCAATATAAGTTTGGGCCAAAAAACTAAGGGATGATTTCGCCCCAACGGCTTTGGCCGAACCTTTCGATTGATTAATCTGATATTTGTAGGCGAGCTGAAGATTTTTGTCGTTTTTGTGTTCTGCGATGTAAGTTTTTAGAAGAGCTTCGTATTCTGCTGTGCTGGCTTCGCTTTTTTGCACCATGAATGCTAGATAAATCATTTCGCGATGCAAATCACTCAGCCCTGAAATCAAACCACTGTCTAATTTCAATGCTCTCCAATTTATTTGATTTTGAAAAACGGAAGTCGCAATGCCGCTGGATGTCATTCCGGCTAGAGAAATAACCCCTGAAATGTCGGTTTGTGCATTGGCTAGTTTCACCGCGACGTTAGCGCCTTCACTATGTCCCAAAACGAAAATTCGCATGGTGTCCACCATCGGTTGTGTGTAAAGAAATCTAATGGCGGCTTGGGCGTCGCTCACGTAAGATGCGGTGGTGGTGGATTCCAAGAATTTTGGATCGCCATTTGAACTGCCTACGCCGCGATCATCAACCCGCAACACAACAAAGCCCAATTTTGTGAGGAAATCGGCCCAAACAGCAAAGGGTTTGTGGTCGCCGAGGGTTTCATCGCGGTCCTGCGGACCGCTACCCGACAATAACAAAATGGCCGGTAATTTGAATGTTGGGTCAGCTGGATTGGGCGTTTTTCTTGCCAAATGATAAATGCTCTGGGCAATCGCATCAATTTTTATCGAATTCGTATCTGGGTAGGTTAAGGTGCCACCGAATTTCAATTTTCCGCTAGGATGACTAAAATCGACCGCTTTTGAGGTATAAATATAGGGTGGTTTTGGAGTTTGGGGTTTTACGGAATTCAATGTCTCGCTATAGCGCAATGTTAATGGAAGTGATTTTCCGCCTTGATTCCATTGCCCAACCAGCAAGCCCTCTGCATTTCTTTTTCCTTGAAACGAAGCCGGCAAAGACAGGCGCCAGGTGATTTCTTCGCCATTGATTTCGGTTTCATCAATTTTGAAATTCTTTAAGCGCTGCATCGGTACGTCCAATGTGGATCGGTAGACTTCGACATCCCCGATTTTACTTGGAGGATTAATATGAAAAATCAAAGTGAGCTGCATTCCGGAAACGCTCAAATCCCCTTTCCAATAGCCGTCCCAAGGCTTAGTATTTTGGGCGTTTGAAATACGCGGAAACATCAAACAGAATAAAATCAAAATTGATTTAATGACCGGATGAGTTTTTGAAATGGGTAAGAAATTCATTGTAAAATTCTGTTTGGTTCAAGGATATGGAAGATGACTCAAATGTTAAAATCTGCGTATTTTAAAATTTTTACAAAGATACGAAACTTAGAATCCCATTGAAAAACTCGCCTTGACGCCGGCATTTCGGTGTGAGTTTGGTTCCAGGTACGTCATACGCCAAATGAAGTCGATTCGGATGCATTTGAAAATATTTTCAACGCCCAAGCCCATTTCCCAGTACGGCTCATGACCGAAAGTCTTAAATTGAGTGATGGGTACTGCCTCACCAGTGCTAAATTGGTCCCAAGTTTTTGGTATCAGATTCTTGTTTTCGTCTCTTAAGGTGCCATAAATCACTTTGCTCGACACCACCTCTCTCAGTTTGAAATGATTTATCAATGGAATTCGATTGAATATGTATCCATTGAAATGGTGTTCAACGCCCAATTGTAAGCTTTGGTCTGATACAAATTCAAAAATGCGCATTTGATTATATGCCCTGCTGCTGTACATGAAACTCTGATTCCCCACATAAACCGTAAGCAGGGGATAGGGGAGTTGGCCGAAAACCTTTGCATACTCAGCGTAGGCAATCGTTCTGCCCATTACACTCCATGATTTATCGTATAGGTAAGTCGCTTGGAGTTTTGTGTAATTGTATTGAGAGCCTAGAAATCCTTTTAACCCTTGCTGAATATAGATTTCTGCACGTGGACCATCGGCGTGAAATGTCATCCTGTCCTGATCAGTTCTAACAAAATAACTGCGGGGTTCATAGATGAATCGAACAGAGACATAGCCATTGGTTAATTTATTGGAGATGCTATTGTTTGATGTGTCCGGATAGTTAGGGTAGTATGCGAAATGATAATTTTTTACAAAAGGGAATTCGTATTGAGCGCGCGACAATGAACCTGAAATGCGGACACCAGAGCGGATATCGGTACCCAAACTGATCTTACTTTGCTTCACCAAGGTGATGTTGTTTGAGCCAAATAAGTTAAACGCAGTAAATAGGCTCTGGCTATATAAGTCGTTGTCGGTTAGTCCGATAAGTTCTGTATCGAAACGATGCGAAAGCGTCAGTTTGGTCCAATTACTTTTCTTTAGAAAGATGTCAACCGTTGTCCCAAATTTGTATCGCTGGTCTTTGAATCCATAGGCTAGGAATCCGGTAGCGACCCAGTTTTTTGAAATCGCGGGTGTGGTTCGATAGCCAATTCGCAGTCGGGGGCCTTCATATAAATTCCAGCTTGCCAAAGTGTAGTACGGGCCAAAATCCATCAAGCCAATGCGTTGATATCCATCCACTAGGAAGTTGACAAGATCCACGTAGGTTTTAACGCGGGGCAAATTGTTAAGTGTGTCTATTCTCGATGCGATTTTTGCTTCTTCTTGGGATTGTTGAATGTGTGCATGGGCTGTCCAAAAGGTGTCGGTTTTACTGTTGGCATCGGGCAGCATGACCAATCGGTTTTCAAAAAACTTCTTGGGGAATTCCATGTTGTACTTCATGTTTTTACATGTCAGCACATTTGTAGCAACCATCCCCGCAGCCTGCTCTGAAAGTTCTCCAATATCAAGCATCACCCTTGCTTTGGTGCAGAAATAGGCAGTGGCGTAACCCTTTGAATTGCTAACTCTTCTGGTGTCGGTAGTATCAATGATTGGCGCAATAAAATCCTCAATTTTTGTGGCTTCGTATTCTTGGGAAAATTTGAGTTTTTCTACATAATTTAGGTTGGCAGTCCCAGTGATTTCGACGCTTAATCGAACAATGGCGCCAGAGGTGTCTTCGATCCACATAAAGCCAGAAAAAGCCAAATCTCTGGGGTTTTTGGGTGTGACTTTGATTTGGAATAACCGCCTTGGGCCTAGCTTGTCGACGTTTACAAGTTTGTAGTCGTAAACCAATTCCGCGCCAGGACTTATGGGTGTTGGGATGCCTTTGTCTAAGACAACCATGCTCTCATCGTATATGTTGTAACCGGTAAAGGTGTTACCCATCATTTGGCCGATGAAGGATCCATCGGTGACGCCAATTCCTCGAATTCGAGAAGCTTTTACTACCTCTTTGGTAAATCGTGGGTTGCGTTGAAAGCTGAAATCGCTTAGGACTTCTGAGAATAGCACTGGCAGAATACTCTTGTTTGAATCTCCTGTTAGAAAGCTGATTGTATCGAAGTAACCGCCAACGTCTTTGGCAAGTTTGGTTTTTTGCAGATTTTTAGAAATGTTGTTTATGGCAACTGTGGTTTTTGAAAACACCTCGCATTGGTAGGAGGGGATTTTGGAGGGGCTGTTTTTCGTCCGATTTTTTTGTGCCAAATCGACCCATTTCATTGCTGGGTTGATGCCCAATTTTATGGTTACACCTTCGGTTTTTTCAAAAGTGCGCTGCAAATAAATTTGCATTGGCGCATGTGTCACCGTGTCGATTACAAATTGATACGTCGCAAATCCCAAATAAACAATCTCTACCGTATCTGAGGGCCAGGGGCCGTCGCCTAAATCGAATTCACCTTCAAAATTTGTCCCAACACCAAATTCCGTGTTTTTGTAGAACAAATTTGCGTAAGCCATGGGTTCGTGGGTTTCTCCGTCCCAAAGCATGCCGTAAATGTGACTTACTCTTTTGGCGCTAGGCGTTGATTGTGCTTGTATTTGATTGGCGTGGCCAAAGATTGAGATTAGGACAACGCACCAAAAGATATGAAGCAAACGAGGTGAAAATAAAAATTCCCTGCAGGGTCTCGTTTGGCTTGTCATAAAAAAACAAATTTAGGTTATAAAAGGGTATTTAGTCCTCAGATTTTCACCCATTGATTTTGAGGAAATAAAAAACCCCTGAAAATCAGGGGTTTTTGAAGGAGTAGCGAAAGGGGGACTTGAACCCCCGACCTCAGGGTTATGAATCCTGCGCTCTAACCACCTGAGCTACCTCGCCATTGGGGGTGCAAAAATAGTGAGTTGCAGTGAAATTTGCAATTGACTTTGAAAAATGTATGAATCAATTGCTATTCAGGACGCTTTCTACCTGCTGCAATACAACAGTAGGGTGCAAAGTATCCATACAGCTAGTGCCATCTACGCAGCTGCCGCGATAAAAACACTTGCATTCTTTTGGTGGCTGAACGATGGCTCCTTTGTTGAATAAATCGAATTCGTGGGGGTTGAAAATGTTGTTCATCAAAACGATTTTCTTGCCCAATCCCAATGTCAGGTGCATGCCCATCGTTACTTGCGTTACAACTAAATCGCACTGGTCAATCAGATTGATAAATTGTTGTAATGGGAAGTTGCCCAAATAGGTCGCGCCGCTACCAGCTTGAATCGCCAAGTTTCTGTCGTGTTCTTGAGGGCCTCCTAGTAATAACGGGGTATAACCGGCCGCTGCAATGAATTTTGCCAACTCGATCCAATTTTCAATGCTCCACAAACGGGTAGTCCAACGGTCGCCACAGCCTGTATTTAGACCGATGATTGGTTTGCTTCTATCCAAGTCCCAAACGAAGCCTTGGCTCGCATGGTTGTCTAACAAATAAGGTTCGCCTTCATATTTGAGTCCGCATATTTCAAAAATTTCCGTGCAATAGTTTTTTGTGTTCGCTTTGCTCACATCATCAAACATACCCGTATCAAATTTGTGCTGGGCAAGCTCGTTTACTGGTTGCGTGGCGCCATCTTTCAAAATGAAGCCGTATTTTTCTTTCGCGTTCACCATTTTCAACAAAGCCGAGGCCTCTTTTTCTTTGTCGAGGTTGATCGCAATGTCCCAATCCGTATTCGTTACATACAATTGCGCTTCGATGCCTAATTTATACACTTCATGGATTTCACCTTTGGGCAAAATGTCAGGAAAAAGTGTGATCCAAGTAAATTTGGCATGCGGAAATAATTTTTTATATCGGGTAATTAGGGGTGTTGTTCGAATCACGTCCCCCATGGCGCCCAATTTTATGATAAGAATTTTCTTCTCGATGGGGGTGTAGGCGGGGCAGTTTTCACAGTGAAAGCCTTGTTCTTTATGGGGTTTACAAGGTATGTGACCCAGGAAGTGAAGACAGTCTGCATTGAATTTCATGGGGCGAAAATAGTATTTTCATTTCTAACCCTTGTCATTGCAACGATTCAGGCACAAAAGTTGTCTAAATTTGACAAAGGAAATTAAGCGTGCTTAGAATTCTGAAACGTTGGTTAGTATTGGTTATTTTGTCGGTTGCGTCAATCGCGCAGGCCACTCACCTTGTAGGGGGTTTTTTGACGTATCGTTATTTGGGTTCCAACGGAAGTAATAGTCAATATCGGGTTAATATTTACACTTATCGGGATTGTTCGCCATTGGACGGTGGGGTGAAGTTTGATAATGAGGTGGGTTTGTGTGTTTACAACGACAATAAATCTCTTTACACATCGTACAAAGCAAAGTTGATTTCGGAGAAAAATGTCAATCCGGTAGGCAATACGAGCTGTCCAGAGGTCGCAAAAGCTTGTTTGAAGCAGGGAGTTTATGAGGTGAATATTACGCTGCCTAACTCTACAACGGGTTATCATTTAAAATGGGAGCGATGTTGCCGTAATACGCAGACCAATTTAATCGACGATAACGGTTCTCCTTTTCAGGGTCAGACCTATTACGGATATATTCCTCCTAGTGCGATTCAGAATAGTTCCCCTTCGTTTTTGGATATGCCAGTGCCTTTTATTTGTGCGGGCGATACAACAACGATACGGAATCGGGTGATCGACTTAGATGGGGATTCGCTGAGTTATCGCTTGGTAACGCCCTGGCAGGGTGGTCAGGCCAACTGGGTTGATGTGCTGAATTGTCCCGATCCGATGGCGATTTTTGATACGGTTCAGTACGTGGCGGGTTTTAATTCAAAGAAGCCCTTTGGCACTGGCGGATATGCTTTTGTGGATGCTTTTAACGGCTTAACGACCTATATGGCGCCGAGTCCGGGTAGATATGCGGTGGCAATTGAGGTCACTGAGTGGAGGAACGGCATCGCAATTTCATGGGTTCGTTTGGATTTGCAGATCATGGTAATTTCTTGTGGGGTGAATAATAAGCCTCGTCTGAGTTATGAGGGGGGAAGTTCAAATTGGTATGTGGAAGCGGGTGAAACGATATGTAGGAAAGTTACGGCAACGGACTTAAAAGACACGGGGGATATTCTCACGTTGAAAGCTTATGGCGATATTTTATCGGGCACCAACGGTTTCAAAGGAACCAAAGCTACGATGTCGCCCAGCACCAACAGCGCTCGTAAAAAGGTTGAATCTACTTTTTGTTGGACGCCGGATTGCAATACGAATGCCAAGGTGCCTTACAGGGTAACATTTGAGGTGTATGACAATGGCTGTCCGTCGAAATTTGTGAATGAAAACGTGTTGATTTATGTGAAGCCATTTGTTCCGGTTGAAACGGTGAAAGGCTCGGTGAATTTATGTCAGAACACAATGAATCAGTTGTATGAGGTCAATAAATACGATGCTTCACGTTTGTATAAATGGTCTGTAACGGGTGGGGTAATTAGCGGTTCGGATACGGGCCGTTATGTGAAGGTGAATTGGGGTTCGGCGGCTTCGGGTAAGATTACGATTGGGGTGAAGAATAAGTTTGGCTGTAGTGCGGATATTTCATTGAATGTGAATTTGATAGCGGCGCCGGCGAAGCCGGTGCTCGCAGGTCCCGATACTGTTTGTGTAAATCAAACATCAACTTTCACAACGCCCAATCTGCTACCCAAATACACCGTCTCTGCAGTGGGAGGGTCTCTGTTAACGGCTGCCGTTAGCGGAACATCGTATCAAATCAAAATATTGTGGAATAAGCCAGGGAAAGGCTCGGTTATCGTTTATGGAACCAATTCTGTGGGCTGTAATAGCGCCATTGATACCTTTAATGTATTTGTGAGTTCACCCGCCGGTAGTGGAATTATAGGTCCGGTGAGTGTTTGTCCGAACAACAGAGGGATTTTGTATTCATTGGATAAAAAGTATTACAAGGCAACCTACAGTTGGAAGGCCACGGGCGCAACCGCATCGAAAAATATTAGCGATACTCTGTTTTCCGTGGATTGGGGTGGATTGGGTACAGGGACATTACAGGTCATCGTAACAGATCGCTTTGGTTGTATTGATACGGCAAATCTATCGGTAAAGAAAAACCATTCTCTTGCGGGTCAGGCACCTACGGGTCCCGGTAATTTGTGCGAATTGGCCGTGGGCGTTGCCTATGATGTGAAACCTGTAAAAGGCGAAACTTATGCATGGAGCGTTTCGGGCGGACTTGTATCGGGTGGGTCTGTGGGTACAGCGATAAAAGTAAATTGGGGTGCGGCAGGCTCTGCTTGGGTAGGTGTGACCTCAACAGCATACGACTCGGTGAGTAAACTGCCTTGTTTGTCGCCCTTGATGAAGTTGCCTGTGGTATTAAACGGTGCCCCCAAATTATCGCCCTTAAATGATATCACCTATTGTCAGACCAAAATGCCTTTGGGTTATTGGACGGGCAAAAATGCGGGTGTCAAAAAATACGAATATGATTTTTCTGGTTTGAAGGTTACGCCTACTGTTTCTGCGGATTCTTCGCAGTGGTTATTGACATTGAGTTTGGATACATTTGGCAATTTTGCAGCGAAAATCCGTGCGATTTCACAGACGGGATGTCCGGGACCTTGGGTAACTGCGATCATTACCATCAACCCCAAGCCAAAAACCCAACTGATTTCGGGCTCTGCGGCGGTTTGTGTGCCAAATATTACGGGCTATAGTTACGGAATTACGGGATTGCCTAACAGCACTTTTGCATGGTGGGTTAGTGGTGGCAGTTTTGTTTCTGCGCCATCGACAACATCGAATAGTGTGAATGTTGATTGGACATTGAGTGCACAGCCTGGGTTTGTGCAGGTGATTGAGAGGAGCGAGAAGGGTTGTGCTGGGGATACGTTGCGATTGGAGGTTTTTGTGGACAATAGCAGTCTGGATTTGCGATGGGTGAGTATTGCGCCGCCGCCGAGTTCTGATGGGACGATGAATTTGCGATTTGAGTTGATGAATGCCCCACGGAACGTGGGTAGTTTGGATATTGAGCGCCGCCCTGCGGGCGGCGCCACCTATACCAAAGTGGGAAGCGCTGCAACCAATGATACTTTCTATACGGATAATACCATCGCTCCGGATGCTTCGGCATATGAGTATCGCATCGCGACAAAAAACCTTTGCGGACAGACCTTGTACAGCGCGCCACATACCTCCGTTTTGCTCAATGGGGTCAAAACCGGTCCCTTTACCATGAACATCACCTTCTCGGGGTATTTTGGATTTCCAGGCGGCATCGCTAGGTACGAATTGTATCGTTCATTGCCAGGCAGCAGCGGGTTTCAGTTGTATCAGAACTATACTTCGCCAACGACAGATAATTTCAATAACGGACAGGATAACTATCAGCAGATTTTCCGAATCAAAGCCTACGAACAGGGTGGGAATCGGGTGAGTTGGAGCAACGATATCGTCATTAATTTTGAGCCCGTTGTCTTTATTCCTGACGCCTTTACGCCCAATAACAATGGTAGAAATGAAGTCTTTTTGCCCTATACTGGTGGATTGAAAACGTATTTGATGTCGATTTACGATCGTTGGGGAGAGAAAATTTTCGAAACCAGTAGCACCACTGAAGGGTGGGACGGAACTGTGGGTGGGAAAACAGCCATGGAAGGTGTTTACGTTTATCGCTTGCAATATTCGGATTTCAAAAACAAAGAATACAGCAACGTGGGGACACTTCATTTGATTCGTTAATGGGTTGCATTCAATCAAATAAGTGCCTGGCGGGCTTGCGGTTTAGTGATTAAACAAAAAATCGAATCGATGAAGTGCATAAAATTCCTTGTGAAAACGAAACGAAATCAACAGAATTGATATATAATTGAAGTAATTTAGTACTAAGAAAAAAACGAAAAATTAATAACTATGAGTAGTCCATTTTTATCAGACAAAGCTTTCGATGGTGCCCGCGTGGCGTCTTACGATGGCGAAATGACAGTGAGCGGTACGGTAAACAAAACCATCACCTTGTTCTTGATGATGATCATTCCGGCGGCCATTTTGTGGCTAAAGTTTGATGTTCAAGGCGGTGAAGGCGCAGAAGGATTGTCGTATGCGTTCAACAACGGTTTATCCGGTTACATGTGGGGCGGTTTGATTGTAGGCTTTATTGCTAGCTTGGTGATGATGTTCAAGCAGGCTTGGGCTCCTTATTTGGCTCCTGTTTATGCAGCGGCTGAAGGGTTGTTCTTGGGTGCTGTTTCTTTGGTTTTTAACACAATGTACGATGGCATCGTGATGAATGCGATTGGTATCACCTTGTTGATTTTTGTGGGAATGTTGTTGGCTTACCGTTCTGGTTTGTTACGCGCAACGCCGATGTTCACTAAAGTAATCATGTTCGCCACCATGGGTGTCGGCTTGTTCTATTTGATCACCATGGTAATGGGTATGTTTGGCGTGGAGAGTTTCTATTACGGAAGCAGTCCTTTGTCAATTGGTATCTCTGCCTTGATTGCTGGTATTGCCGCTTTCAATTTGATCATGGATTTTGATTTCATCGAAAAACAATCTGCTGCGGGTGCTCCAAAATACATGGAGTGGTTTGCAGGTGTTGCGTTGTTGATGACCTTGGTTTGGTTGTATCTTGAGATTTTGCGCTTGTTGGCAAAATTGCAAAGTCGCGATTAATAACTTTTAATCGTCTTCGTACTCCAGTTCCAATTTGGCACTTTGGAGTTCGCTTAGGGCGTGTAATTCTTTGGCGGCCTTGGCGTGTTCAATCCCTAGATTGAACCACGCCAAGGCCGCCTCCTTTTCCCCCTGGGCTATCAATAACTTGCCCAAATGATAATAGGTGGCCACATAGCTCGGTTGGTTATCGGTTAGCCACAAGTAAGCTTCCTTCGCAGCCTCTACATCGCCCTGTTTTTGCAACTCCTGCGCTAATGCGTATCGCAAAAAAGAATCGTTTGGACTATCTTGAAGAAATTGGCGTATTTGGTCTATCCTCGACATATCTAGAAATGGGTATTAGAATTTGTATTGCAGCGCCAATGTTCTTGATGGGGCAGGGCTAATGCGCAATCCAATGTTCTCGTTGATGTTGAACTTGAAAAAATGGGCATCCACCGTAGCGTCGATTATCTGGAAAATATAAACCCCCGCCAAACATAAAATGGCAATGTCGCGCCGACTTCTCTGTTGATCTCTATCGGCAATGAGTTGAGCATTTGGTGTTTTTCCCGCCCCGAAAATGCCCGAGATACTATCGTTCAGCACTCTCATCTCACCGCGAAAATGACCGATAGCCCAAACGCTGGCTCCCAATCCGGCATACACAAACGGTACTTTCCAGTATTTCTGGTTATAAATCTGTCCGCTGCCCGGCAATGCAATCGCCATGATGGTCGCTTTTTTGGGCGAATGAGGCCTTTTCACTTGAGTGTCGGCCACCAAATTGGATTGATACAAAGGTGATGAGTAGTTTTGGTTTGCAACTTTTCCATCACTTAAATGGAAAGGGTATGGATTAGCTAGTACAACTCGGCCTGAACAGCTAATAACAGCCGGAGTTGAAATATCGGTCAAATCAATTGGCTGATAAGCAAATTGAGAGATTGCAAAATTTGGAAGCAGAAATAACAAGGACGCAAGCATCAGCCCAAAAAAATGATGTATGGCTTTTGAAAGCCCGCCTCGCCTTGATTTCATTAGGATTGAATTAGTCCTAAAATACGATTTAAATCGTCTTTGCTCTTATAGGAAATGATGATTTTGCCTTTTCCACGTCCTGCGGTCTTAAGGTGAACTGCAGCCCTGAGTTTTTCATAGAAGGCAGCTGTAATGCGATCAATTTCTGGATCCCAATCGGTTCCTCCCATGGAAACATTGATGGAATTGCCATTCTTCTTGGCTTTAACAAGGCCTTCGACGTCTCTAACGCTTAAATTATTGGTGATGATTTGCTGGTAGAGTTCCATTTGATCCACAGCATCGTCCATATTAATCATGGCTCGCGCGTGGCCCATCGATACCAAACCTTGTTTGATGCCCAATTGAATGGATTCGGGGAGTTTAAGCAATCGCAAGTAGTTGTTTACAGTGGTTCTGTCTTTTCCTACGCGCTCGCCCAACTCTTCTTGCTTTAGATTGCATTCTTCTAACAAGCGTTTGTAACTCATTGCCACCTCAATGGCATTCAAATCACTGCGTTGGATGTTTTCAATCAATGCCATTTCTAGCATTTCTTGATCGTTGGCAACCCTTACGTAGGCTGGGATTTGCGTCATCCCGGCAAGAACACTTGCCCTGGTTCTGCGTTCGCCAGAAATCAACTGGTAGCGATCAAAGCCCATTTTCCGAACGGTGATGGGTTGAATTACGCCGTGAACTTTTATGCTTTCCGAAAGTTCCGCTAGTTGTTCAGGATTGAATTCGGTACGGGGCTGAAAGGGGTTCGCCTCTACATTAGAAATCGGAATAAGAGAAACCGAACCTGCCAAAGCACTTCCACCACCGCTGGTGATATCGGTATCTGCGTTTTCTAATAGGGCGCTCAAACCACGACCCAAGCTTGCTTTTTTCTTTATAGTGTTCATGCCAATTCCGCTTCTGCTTTGATGTGACCGTTTTTGATTAAAACTTCTTTGGCCAAGTTTAAATAGTTGATAGAGCCTCTGCTATCCGCATCGTGATGAATCACCGGTACGCCAAAGCTTGGCGCTTCTCCCAACTTCGTGGTTCTTTGAATGATGCAATCAAATACGATGTCTTGGAAATGCGTTTTCACATCCTCCACCACTTGGTTGCACAAACGCAAACGGCCATCGTACATCGTTAATAATATCCCTTCGATTTCAAGGTGCTTGTTCAAGTGATTCTGAACGATTTTAATCGTATTCAATAGTTTACCCAATCCCTCCAACGCGAAATACTCGCACTGAACAGGAATGATGACGCTGTTTGCCGCACACAAGGCATTCGTGGTGATCAATCCCAATGAGGGTGAGCAATCGACAATGATGAAGTCGTAGTTGCCTTGGATCGACTTTAATACCCCTTGCATGATGCGTTCACGATTTGGCATGTCCAATAACTCGATTTCGGCTCCTACTAGGTCGATGTTGGATGGCAATAGGTCCAAAAATGGGGTATTAGTGGCCAGGATGACATCTTGCGGGTGGATTTCTTGTACCAAACACTCATACAAACCCAAGCGAATGTTCTTGGGGTCAAAGCCTACACCAGAAGAGGAGTTTGCCTGGGGATCTGCATCAACCAGCAACGTTTTGTACTCTAGTACAGCTAAGCTAGCCGCTAGATTGATTGCGGTGGTGGTTTTTCCAACCCCTCCCTTTTGGTTTGCGATGGCGATGATTTTTCCCATTGTATGTTGTTTTACGTTGTGTGTTTTAAATTGTCAATGATATGTTAATTCAAATTCCGCCCAGTCTCGCACATTCATTTGGGTAATCCATACATTTGCTGAGACGATTGCGACAACCTATGTTTAGAATTAAAGACCCTCTTACGATTTTGACGGACAACAAATTTATCTCCAAGCGGGGTGAATTTCGTTCGATGGGTCTTTGCCTTTTATTCACAGTTTTGGGAATTCTTGGTTGTGAAAATGTTGATAAAAAATCTCCTTTCATGGTGTTTCATTACAATGAAGATGAATCTGTCACCACGTTGGATCCAGCTTATGTAAAATCGCAGTCGGAAATTTGGATTGTTTCTCAGATTTTTAATGGGCTCGTCGACCTAAACCCCCAATTACAGGTCGTTCCAGCGCTTTCGGATCATTGGGAAATTTCAGAGGATAAAAAAATATACACTTTTCATTTGCGCCGCGATGCGCAGTTTTGTTTTCCGGATTATGGTGGAAAAGTAACCCATCGAAGGGTCAATTCGCACGATGTTGCCTTTAGCTTGTCGCGCATCGCCGATCCCAAATCTGCCTCCCCTGGTGCTTGGATTTTTGCCGATAAAATTGATAGTAATTTGAGTCAAGTATTTGTCCCGTTGAATGATACGGTTTTTCAAATTCACTTGCTTAGACCGGTTGCATCGCTATTGAGTTTATTGGCCACCAATTATGGGTTTATTGTCCCATTTGAATATAAAAACACTGAAAAGTCGGTTTTGGCCAGAAATCCTATCGGAACAGGTCCATTTTATCTCAAGCGATGGGAGGAGCAAATCAAATTGGTGCTTCGAAAAAACGATATCTACCATGAAAAAGACAGCGCTGGAATTTCCTTGCCTTATTTGGATGCCATCAATGTTTCATTTGTAAAAAATAAGCAAACGGCGTTCATGCAGTTTTTGGCGGGGTCATATGATTTTTTCAATGGTTTGGAATCGTCGTTTAAGGATGAATTGCTCACCACCGATGCTCAGTTGAAGCCCAAATACAATGAGCGGTTAAAGACCCTGATTACACCTTTCTTAAATACAGAATACATTGGATGCTATTTAGGCAATCAGCCGGGGCAGGTCAATTATTTGCAGGATGTACACCTCAGAAAAGCGCTTGAATTATCGGTCGATAAAAAAGCCATCGTTCAATTCTTTCGCAACGGCCTAGGAACGCCCGGGGAATATGGTTTTGTTCCCCCGCAATTGAATCCCAATCAGAATAGAGTATTAACTGATTCGATTACTCATCGTAAGCAGAATGCCAAAGCGGAGTTTGCTTTAAGTGAGTATTCCAAAATGAAGGTGAAGCCTGTCATTACACTATCAACCACCGCGGATTACTTGGATATGATGGTCTATTTGCAAGAGGCTTGGAGTAGGCTTGGCATCAATATTAAGGTAGATATTCAAACGGGTGGGATGTTGAGGCAGTTGCGCAATGAGGGCAAGTTGATGCTGTTTCGCGGTTCCTGGATTGCCGATTATCCTGATGCGGAGAACTATTTGGCCTGTTTTTATCAGAAATTTTTATCGCCCAATGGACCCAATTATACGCATTTTGTTGATGCTGACTTTGATGCGCTTTACGAGGCGATTGAGTCGGGTGGGAGTGAGGATCGCTTAGACGACATTTTTCGTGCAAACCTTCGGTTGATGAGTCAGGTTCCGGTGATTCCGTTGTATTACGATAAGAGTATTCGACTCATGCATCCATGGGTAAAAGGGTTGGGGAATGACGTGACGAATCGATTGCCGTTAAAGCGGGTGAAAATCGAGAAGTAATTTGTTAGGTTGGGCGATAAGAGCCTTGCCTGGTTGGGCTGATCAGAACTTTGCTGAGTGGGACTGATTAAAAGCTTGCTTTCACAAAAGCATCCAATTCTGGGTTGGATTTTTGCGCTTCAGACAATTCCTCTTTGCTGCCTTCCCACCATTTCTGGCCTTGATGCATGAATACAATATGTTCACCAATGTCTTTCACGGTTTTCATGTCGTGGCTATTGATGATTGTAGTGATGCCAAATTCCTTAGTAATATCGTGAAGTAAATTATCAATCACACGAGATGTGAGGGGGTCTAGTCCTGAATTGGGTTCATCGCAAAATAAATACTTGATAGGCAGGGCGATGGCTCTTGCGATGCCGACACGTTTTTTCATCCCGCCAGAAATTTCGGACGGTACCTTTTGGTTGGCATTATGAAGGTTGACTTTAGACAGACAGAGATTTACGCGTTCCATTCTCTCTTCTTTGCTCATTTCGCTGAACATCAACAAAGGGAATTCAACGTTCTGTTCTACTGTTAAGGAATCAAACAAGGCAGTTCCTTGGAACAACATGCCGATCTCTCTTCTGAGGGCTTGTTGCTTATCGTATTCTAGGTTATGATAGTCTTGCTCCTCAAATAGTACTTGTCCGCTCGTTGGTGTTTCTAGTCCCACCATCGTTTTCACCAATACACTTTTACCGCCGCCGCTGGCACCAATTACCAAATTTGCAACACCTGAATAGAAATTGGCATTGATGTTTTGTAAGACATGTTTGTCTTCGTAAAACTTATTGAGATCTATCAGCTGGATCATATTAGAGCAATAATTTGGCGATAATTAAGTCGAAGGCCAAAATGGCGACACAAATTCGGGTTACGGCCTTGGTTCCAGCTTCCCCAACTTCTAATGCGCCTCCTTTGGTGTAATAACCTTGGAATGCACTCATACTTGTGATGATGAATGAAAAAATATAGCCCTTTACCATCAATACATTGACGTAATGCGGTACAAAAGAACTTCGTATGCCGGTAACATATTGATCCATCGTCAAAATTCCAGTGAGTTTTGCTGCGATAAGTCCGCCAACCATCAACAAAAACACACTTACCAAAATCAAGCAAGGAATCATAATTACTCCAGCGAGGATTTTTGGCAATGATACAAATCCAATTGAATTGATGCCCATGACTTCATACGCATCGATTTGCTCACTCACCCGCATGTTCCCAATTTCCGATGCGATGTTGGCTCCAATTTTTCCAGCCAATACCAAACAAGTGATGGTAGGCGCGATTTCTAAAATGGAGCTACTTCCAACCACCGAACCCACGATTTCCATGGGGAATAAACTCGGTGGTAGTATTCCTGAATCAGAAGCCAACTGACTGGCAGTTTGAACCGTAGTTACGGCGCCGGTGATTAGGGCAATCAAGATCACAACGACCAAGGATTCAATCCCCATTAAATTCATTTCACGGGTAAGCATCGACCAAAAGACGCGACCTCTTTCGGGACGTTTAAAAACGTATTTCATGAAAATGATGTATCGACCGATTTCTGAGAAGAGATTCATAGTTTGATGTCGTGAAATTACTGAAGCAATGTGGAATGCCGTTCTTGTTTTTCGAAATTTCTATGAAATTTTACTCCACACCGTTCGATGGGGTATTTTCTTGAGCTCGTTTCGGATGGGTTCACTTTCGGGTTTAGCCAATAATTCATCCGCCCCCAACCATTCTTGGGCTTCTACTCGACTTGCAATTAAGATGGATTCATCATGGCGTATATCGGCGAGTTTTAATTCCAGTACCCCACTTTGTTTGGTTCCATCGAGTTCTCCCGGTCCGCGCAATTCTAAATCTACTTTCGCGATCTCAAAACCGTCGTTGGTTCTTACCATGGTAGATATACGTTTATATCCGTTTTCGCTTAATCCGGGTTTGGTAATCAGCACGCAATAACTCTGTTCATTACCACGTCCTACGCGTCCTCTGAGCTGATGCAGCTGGGCCAAGCCAAATCGTTCCGCGTTTTCAATCACCATTACCGACGCGTTGGGTACATTCACACCCACTTCAATCACCGTTGTTGCAATCAAAATGTCGGTTTGATGATTTTTAAATAAGTTCATCGCCGATTCTTTTTCTTTTGCTTTGAGTTTTCCGTGAACGATGCTGTATTTGAATTGAGGCGGGGGGAGGTATTCGTTGACCATATCAAATCCACTCATCAAACTGTTTAAATCCAACTTTTCGCTGTCCTCGATGAGCGGAAAAACATAATAAACTTGCCTTCCCTTGGCGATTTCGGTTCTCAGAAACTCCATAATCGCAGGTCGCATCGATTCTTGTCGGTGTACCGTAATAATGGGTTTTCTACCCACCGGCATTTCATCAATCACGCTCACATCGAGGTCGCCATAAACCGTCATCGCCAAAGTTCTCGGAATCGGGGTGGCTGTCATGACTAAAATATGGGGTAGCACTTGCCCTTTCTTCCATAGTTTTGCGCGCTGTGCCACACCAAAACGATGTTGTTCATCGATGATAACCATGCCGAGTTGTTTGTAGTTAACGTCTTGTTCGATGAGGGCATGGGTGCCGACAAGGATATGGATTTTGCCTTCTTGGAGATCTGAAATTAGGGCTTCGCGTTTTTTCTTGGTCGTTGAGCCGGTAAGTATTTCGATGCGAAGTCCCAGTTTTTCAACCCATTCTTGGAGTGAAAAGTAGTGCTGTGTGGCCAGAATCTCTGTGGGTGCCATCATACAGGCTTGATAGCCATTGTCGATCGCGAGCAACATCGTAAGCATCGCCACCATCGTTTTTCCCGAGCCCACATCGCCTTGCAGTAAACGATTGCATTGAAGGCCAGTTTTGAGATCGTTTCGAATTTCTTTGAGTACTCTTTTTTGGGCGCCGGTGAGTTCAAAGGGGAGGTGGTTGTTATAAAACTCGTTGAAATAATGTCCAACCGAATCAAAAATCAAACCTTTATAGGTCCGATTCCTGAAGCCTTTGAGCATTAGATGTCGCAGTTGGAGATAGAATAGTTCTTCAAATTTGAGTCGACGTTTTGCTTCTTCCAGCCTCGTCAAATTTTGTGGAAAGTGAAGTTCTTTGATGGCTTCTTTCCGGCCGATAAACTTATATTTACGGAGTATGGACTGTGGGAGGTTTTCGGGAATATCGTAACCGGGGTTGTTGACCGCATTTTGGGCGGCGGTGACCAGGAATTTGTTTTCGAGTTTTTTTCTTCTCAGGCCTTCGGTGAGGGGGTAAACGGGGACGAGTGCGAGTGCTTGGCTGGGGTTTTGGGTATTTACGACATCAAGTTCGGGGTGGGCGATGGAAATTTTGCCTTTGAAGTTGTTGATTTTTCCATAGACGCGATAGGTTTCGCCGGGTTTTAGGAATCGTTCGATGTAGTTGATGCCTTTAAACCAGACGAGTTCCAATTCAGCGGTGCCATCGGAGAGGATGGCTACGAAGCGGCGGCCTTGGCCGGCGCCCGCGATGCCCATCGGACGAATTCGGCCTTGCAGCTGAACCCACACGTCATCGCCCCTAAGAGAAGTAATTGTGTAAGTTTGTGAGCGGTCTTCGTGGCGGAACGGGTAATGACTTAATAAATCGCCGAGGGTAAAGATGCCGAGCTCTTTCTTTAAGGCTTCGGCCCGTTGCGGACCAACACCTTTTAAATACTCAATTCCCGTATCTAACCAATGGGGCATTTCGCGAAGATAAGTTATCTTCGCAGCATGCTTCAAGGAAAAACAGCTCTGATTACAGGTGCCTCACGTGGAATTGGCAAAGGTATCGCCGAAATTTTCG
Organism: Bacteroidota bacterium; assembly: GCA_041178665.1. Lineage (GTDB taxonomy): Bacteria > Bacteroidota > Bacteroidia > NS11-12g > UBA955 > UBA955. The sequence continues at coordinate 2,006 of JBEGUW010000088.1, read as the reverse complement.
CTAAAAACGGTTGCAATATTGCATTTACCTATGCGTCTTCCGTAGAGAAAGCGATGGCTTTTGAACAAGAATTGACAAGCCTTTATGGCGTGAAAGTTAAAGGATATCAGTCGGATGCGGCCAATTTTAATCAAAGTATGGCGCTGGCTGAGACCGTGATTGCGGATTTTGGAAAGATCGATTGTTTGATAAATAATGCCGGAATTACACGTGATACATTGATGTTGAGAATGACAGAAGAGCAGTGGGACGATGTAATAAATACCAACTTGAAGTCGGCTTTTAACCTTACAAAAGCATTTTTGAAGCATTTTTTGGGAAATCGCGCGGGCAGTATCATCAATATGACCTCGGTTGTTGGGGTGATGGGCAATGCGGGTCAGGCCAATTATGCAGCATCAAAAGCGGGAATGATTGGATTTACCAAGAGTATCGCTAAGGAATTGGGAAGTAGAAATGTGCGTTGCAACGCGGTGGCCCCAGGGTTTATCGAAACAGAAATGACGCATGCACTAGATGAGAATGTTCGCAAACAGTGGGCTGATTCGATTCCATTGAAGCGCGGTGGATCACCGGAGGATGTTGCCAATGTGTGCTTGTTTTTGGCGAGTGATATGAGTGGATACGTAACCGGGCAAACACTTTCTGTTTGTGGCGGTATGTTGATGTAATTGTAAGTTAGATTCAGAGTTCATGCCTTTAGATCAGCCAGAAGAAGTTTACCCGTACGAGAAGAATATGGGATTTTTTGACCATATCGATGAGTTGCGAAAGCGCTTGTTTCGTGTGGCTGTTGTTGTGCTGATTGGTACCATACTCGGATTTATTTATGTAGAGGAACTCTTTGAAATTATTGTACTGAGTCCATTTAATCCTGATTTTTTTGGATATCGCTTTTTTTGCAACGCGGGTCATTTTTTGATGAATTCCGATGCCCTTTGTTGGACGCCTCCGCCGCTGGTGATGCAAAGTCAGCAGATTCAAGGTCAGTTCGTTAGTGCCTTTAAAATATCATTTGTAGTTGGATTTGTGGTCGCTTTTCCGTATATTATATATCAAATTTGGAGCTTTATTCGCCCCGCGTTAAGTCAGAAAGAGATTCAGAAAACCCGACGTAGTTTGGGTGTTGTATCGCTACTATTTTTTACCGGATTGTTTTTTGCGTATTTCTTTTTGGTGCCATTGGCTTCCAACTTTTTGTTGGGTTATTCTTTGAGCCCAAAGATTCAAAATATCATTACGATATCCAGCGTTACGGGCTTTGTGACCTTCATGAGCTTGGCCACGGGGTTGGTATTTGAGTTGCCGGTGTTGATTTATATATTGGCTAGATTGGGAATTGTGAGTTCGTCATTTTTGAAAAAGCATTGGCGATATGCGGTAGTAATTATCTTTTTGATTGCGGGGGTTGCAACGCCATCGCCCGATATGTTTAGTCAGTTGTTGCTTGGAACTCCGTTGCTAGGATTGTATTTGGTGGGGATTCAAGTGGCCAAAAGAGTAGAAAAAAATCGAGAAAATGAACAATAAAACCATTGCTTTGGGATCGGATCATGCAGGATTCGAATTGAAAAATGATTTGATCGTATACCTTGTTGAAAAAGGGTATGAATTGGCCGATATGGGTCCGGATTCTGCGGACAGCGTGGATTATCCCGATTATGCTCATAAAGTGGCAACAGCGGTTACGGATGGAAGTGCGTGCTGTGGCATTTTGATATGTGGCAGTGGAAACGGGGTTTGTATCACGGCCAATAAGCACACTGGTGTGAGAGCAGCATTGTGTTGGGAACCGGAAATTAGTGCGTTGGCGAAACAGCATAACAATGCCAATGTGATTTGTTTACCGGCTCGTTTTATTAGTCAGGAAAAGGCATTTGCAATTGTGGATGCGTATTTGAATATGGAATTTGAGGGTGGTAGACACGCCGCTAGAGTCGATAAAATCGAAAATTGTTAATGAAACCGAAGGAGCAACATGTAAGTGTTTCACATCCTGGATATTC
>JBEGUW010000087.1:0-4588 GCA_041178665.1 Bacteroidota bacterium | reverse complement strand
AGAAGAAGGCGTTGGATAAAATTGAGGAAATGCATCAAAAATTGATGCGCAATCCTACGGCGGAAAACTTTGGCGATATGGCGCGCAACGAATCAGAAGACGCTGGCACCAAAAGCAGTGGAGGTGATTTGGGTTACATGACAGCCTTGCAGGTGGTGTATGAGTTTGAAAATCAAGCCTATAACACTTCAGTAGGTGGAATTTCACCGGTGTTCAAAACAGAATTCGGGTATCATATTTTGTTGGTTACGGATAAAAGAGCGAATCGTGGCGACATCAAAGTGAATCATATTTTGGTGCGTGTGTTGAACAAAGATGAAAACAGCGATACCGAAGCGAGAAAGAAGATTGATGAGATAGCGGCGAACATGGTTGGGGGCAAGGAAACCTTTGAGAACATGGCAAAAACCTATAGCGAGGATTATAATAGTCGTTACAATGGCGGGGCTATGGACTATATCAACACAGCACAATTTGTGGGTGACATCGACAGACAATATTGGGCAGATCAGGCGTTTACATTGAAGAAGGATGGCGATATTACTGCACCATTCAGAACCAACTATGGCTGGCATTTGCTTCAGCGTGTGAATGTTCGTCCTTTGAAATCGTTTGATGACAAGGAGATGCATTCTATGTTGAAGATGGAGGTACAGAAAAATCAGCGTTCTCAAACATCGGTGGATTCATTGGTTGTTAAGATCAAAAACGAAAATGGATTTACAATGAATCAGAAGGCTGTGTCTGCGTTGCTCGGTTATTTGGATAGCAATTTTATGAAGGGCAAGTTTGATGAGATGTCTATCCCGGAAATGCATGTTGTGGTTTCTGGCCCTGCAAAAAAGCAGGTGTGGACAGAATACAATTTGCGTAAAATGGAAGTATTTCATTTGGCTGACCAGTCATACTCGGTGGGTGATTTGTGCACTCAGCTAACCTACAATTCTAAGGCTATTCAAGGAACCAAAAAAGAAGGATTAGACCGTTTGATAAATGCTTGGATCGATAAAACTTGTGTTGAATATCAAGACGAGCATTTGGAAGAGAAGTCGGTTGAATTCCGCGATATTTATCAAGAGTACAAAGAAGGCATTTTGATGTTTAACCGCATGCAGCAATTGGTTTGGGACAAAGCCAACAATGATTCAGCAGGTTTGGCCACATTTTTTGCTGCCCATCAAGGTGAGTACAATTGGGGTGATCGATTTGATATTGAAGTGTTCTTCTGCAACGATGCTAAGATGATGAAAACGGTGTCGAAACAAGTGAAGAAAGGCATTTCAACAGATAGTATTCGTCGTGAACACACCAAAAGAAACGTGTTGGATTATGCCTATAAAACAGGTAAATATGAAATGGGTGATACGTTTTTATTCGTTCCATCTCGTGTGCTTAACATGTTGTTCGACGATGCGAAATCTGCAAAACCAAAATATCGCAAGCCAGGAATTTACAGCATTGGGCCTGTAGGGGACGACTTTGTTGTTGTTAAGGTGAAGGCTTTTTTGCCCGCTGGACCCAAGACATTGGATGAAACGCGCGGACCGGTGGCTTCTAAATACCAAGAGCAGTTGGAGCGTGAATGGATTGAGACCCTCAAAATGAAGTATCCGGTGACCGTGAATGAATCGGTGATTCAGACGATTGAAGCCAAATTGGTAAATCAGAAATAATACTCGATTTACTGTGCAACACTTGAAAGGTATATTGGTTGGTCTTTGCATTTTCTTTGCATCGACTTCGCAGGCTCAATTAAAAACATCGGGCCCATTATTGCCACCGAAATATGTGGATGGTGTATTGGTTGTGGTGGGTAATAAAGTGATTTTGCGTAGTGAATTGGAGGAGAATAAAATGCAAATGGAGATGGACATGCGTGGTAGAAATCCCGACGACATCGAATGCATGGTACTTGAACAGCTGATTGTCAATAAACTGTTGCTGCATCAGGCAGAGATTGATAGTTTGCCGGTTTCCGAGGAAGAAATAGAATATACCATAGATAACAGATTGCGTTACTATAGGTCTAAGATTGGGAGTACCGAACAATTGGAAAAGTATTTGGGCAAATCAATTGCGGTTTGGAAAGAGGAGATTCGTCCGCTTATGAGGGAGGAATTGATGATTAATGCTATGCGAAATAACATTTTGCGTGATGTAAAAATCTCACCTCAGCAGGTAAAGGCCTTTTATGATTCAATCCCAATGGATAGTTTACCAGTGATTCCCACTGAGGTTGAAGTGGCGCAATTGCTTGTGATTCCTCCGGTGAGTTTGGAGTCGAAGGAATTTGCTAGGGAGCAGTTGGAATCCGTTCGTAAGCGTATTGTGCGTGGTGAGAGTTTTGAGAAGTTGGCACGTGCATATAGCATGGACCCAGGTTCAAAAGCCCAAGGTGGATTGTTGCCAGAATTTGGTAGAGGGGAAATGGCACCTGAATTTGAAAGAATGGCGTTCAAGTTAAAAACAGATAGCTTGAGTCAAATTTTTGAAACGGATTTTGGTTACCATATTTTGAGGGTGACAAAACGTAGAGGAGAAAGGGTGGTAGCCTCTCATATTTTAATTCGTGCGGAGAACACAAACGACGATATTACACGGGCTTTATACAAGATAGATTCAGCGTATAATTTGTTGGTTGACAATAAAATGCAATGGTGCGATGCGGTAAAAAAATATGCTACTGCTGGTGATAGGTTTATGGCTTACGATAAGGGAACATGTGGCTATTTCACAGATATGCGCAGTGGAATGCAAACGTTGCAATTTGAGAGTCTACCACCCGATGTGAGAAAAATTGCTGAAAAAATGAAACCAGGTGAGGTATCTCAGCCAGCATTAATCAGCACGGAAGACGGTAGGCCAGCGTACCGTATGATTTATGTACACTCGGTGACACCCCCACATACTGCCAATTTGATTCAAGATTACAGTAAAATTCAAATGCAGGCGGATAGTAAGAAAAAGTATGAGACCCTTCAAAAATGGATTAAAGTGCATAGGAACAATAACTATATCCGTTTCAAGGGTAGAACTTTTGATTGTGAAAATTTGAAATCTTGGGAACATGAGTGATATCGTTTCAACTGCGAAAGATTTTTCGGCCAAAGTCTTGGCTTTGCGTGCCGAAATTGGCAAAGTGGTTGTAGGTCAGCATGAGGTAATAGATGCCTTAATCAATGCCGTATTTTGTCATGGCCACGTTTTGATGGTTGGTGTGCCTGGTCTGGCTAAAACCTTGCTCGTTAAGACACTTTCAGAAACCATGGATTTGTCGTTCAACCGGATTCAGTTTACCCCCGATTTGATGCCATCCGATATTGTAGGAAGTGAGATTTTGGATGATGCGAGACAGTTTCATTTTGTAAAAGGTCCCATTTTTTCCAATATCATTTTGGCTGATGAAATCAATCGTACACCCCCAAAAACTCAGGCAGCTTTGTTAGAAGCGATGCAAGAGCGACAGGTTACGGCGGGTGGTCAAAGATATCAATTGGAGGAGCCATTCTTTGTTTTGGCAACCCAGAACCCTATCGAACAAGAAGGGACTTATCCCTTGCCAGAAGCGCAGTTGGATCGTTTTATGTTTCAAGTGATTTTGGATTATCCTGGGTTTGAGGAAGAAGTCAATATTTTAAAACAGACCACGGGGAGTATGCAGGGCAAAGCGATGTCGGTGATTTCTGCTCAACAGATCAAGGAATTTCAGGCTTTGGTAAGACAGGTTCCCGTTACGGATCATGTTTTTGAACAGGTGGTTACGATGGTTCAACAAACTCGACCTGGGCAATCGGGATCACATGCAATGGCAAATCAATATTTGTCGTATGGTGCCGGTCCAAGAGCTGGTCAGAATTTGATATTGGCAGGCAAATGTCACGCCTTGATGAATGGCAAATTTAGTGTGGATCGCGAGGATATCGTGGCCGTTTCTAAGTGGGTGCTAAGGCATCGTATCGTAAGAAACTTCAAAGCAGAGGCTGAGGGAATATCTTCAGATCAGATTATCGCTGCGATTTGTAATTGATTCGATTGTTATTTAGATTTTTCGCGACATCCTAGGACGGAGCAAATGGGGCATTTTTCAATGATATGGCCTCTTGCCGGGCAGTATTCTCGACCCATGAAAATGATTTGAAGGTGGGCTTTATTCCATAGTGCCTCAGGTATTTGTCGTTTTAGGTCCTTTTCTGTTTGCTCCACATTTTTGGCAGGGCTTAAACGCCATCGATAAGCCAATCTGTGAATGTGGGTGTCGACAGGGAAAGCAGGAACTCCAAACGCCTGCGACATCACCACAGAGGCCGTTTTGTGTCCAACCGAAGGCATCGCCTCCAACGCTTCAAAAGACTGCGGCACGAGCCCTCCGTGTTCTTCCATGATCATTTTGGACAGTCCATAGATGCCTTTGCTTTTCATTGGCGATAAACCACAGGGCCGGATGATATCGCGGATTTCTTCCACCGAGAGTTTGAGCATATCGGTTGGGTTGTTGGCTTTGGCAAAAAGGAGCGGTGTGATTTGATTCACGCGTTCATCGGTGCATTGGGCGCTGAGGAGGACGGCAATTAACAGGGTATAAGGATCG
>JBEGUW010000086.1:0-14136 GCA_041178665.1 Bacteroidota bacterium | reverse complement strand
TAGAGAACTTTGTTGATAGCCCAAGTGCTCAGGATGATTACGATTTTCTATACGATCAAATCATTGGTTACGGGGAATTGATAGCCACCAAAATCGTAAGCCACTACCTTTTGTCGCAAGGAATTGAAAATCAATGGGTAGACGCGAGAAACTTCATCATCACAGATGCCAGGCATCGGGATGCTAGGGTTCAATGGAAAGAGACCGAAGAATTGATCAAATCCGATTTAATGCCCATCGCAAAGACAAATTTGGTCATTACCCAAGGTTTTATCGCTAGCGGAAAGAGCGGGGAAACCACAACACTGGGCAGAGAAGGTTCTGATTACAGCGCTGCCATTTTTGGAAGCGTTTTGGGCGCCGAAAGCATCACCATTTGGAAGGATGTGGCCGGTGTAATGAATGCTGACCCTAAAAAGTTCGACAATGCAGTATTGATTCCAGCGCTGACCTACAACGACGCGATAGAATTGGCCTACTACGGAGCTTCGGTGATCCACCCCAAAACCATTCAACCCCTTAAGGCCAACCACATTCCTTTATTTGTTCGATCGTTTTTGAATCCAACCGCGCCTGGCACCAAAGTGAGCGATGAGAATTCCCGTATCGAGGTTGCTTGTAAAATACACAAAGACAATCAGTTGCTACTAGAAATCAGCACAAAAGACTTTACTTTCATCGCCGAAGACCACCTAAAACAAATCTTCCAAGCCTTGTCGGAAAATAAAGTGCGATGCAATTTGATGCAGAATAGCGCCATTGTATTCCGGTGCGTAATTGACAATAAGGAAAACAAACACAATCCATTGGTGAAAGCCTTGGAGCAGCTGGGCTTGGAGGTATCGGTGCAGAACGACCTCGAATTATTGAGTATTTACCATCCCGAAGGCGAATTTGATTCAGCGATACATTTCGCATCAAACCAAACCATCGTTTTACAACAGAATATGGGAAATTCAATCCACTATTTATTGAAAAGCAACTAAAATCAATTGGACGACCGGACCTTTAATCGCTGTCCGACATTGATTTGGTTGGACGATAAAGTATTCCAAAAACGAATCTGCTCCACCGTAACTCCATAGGCTTTGGATATCGAATACAAAGTCTCTCCGGATTCCACGAAGTGATACGTATCCATCGGCTTTCCATTTGGCGATACATCATTGCTCATGAACTTACGATAATCAACCGGTTTTGCCGTTTGCATTCTACTGGCGGTGTCGCTACCAGGGATTAAAGTGGTGGGTGGATTGGATCGTTTAGAACGCAAATTCAATACTTCTCCAGGCTGCACCTCTTCTCCCGGTTCCAAGCGATTTAACTTATACAAATGCTTAACCTTTACACCGTATTGCTGCGATATTTCACGCATGCTTTCGCCAGGTTTTACCAGGTGATTGGTCTCTGTTGAACGACGTCTTTTGGGTTTTAAATAGATGATTTCACCGGGATTCAACATTTGTCCTTTTTCGATATCATTATATTTGTAAATCTGCCAAATCCCCATGTTATACCTCGCCGCGAGCGCTTCGGGGGTTTCGCCGGGCTTGGCGATAATGGCTTGAATTCCGTTGACTTCAGAAACACCGGCCAACGGGGTATTCCCACCTCCAGGCGTGCTGTTGGAATTGCCTTCCGATGGAATCACAAAATCATCACCCATAACCACCATACTATCAAACTGACCCAAATGATACTTTTCGATCACCCCTATTAAAATATTCGCATAGCTGGGATTTGTCGCATAACCTGCCTCGCGCAATCCTGTGGCCCAACCCTTGTAATCCGTAGCACTCAACTCAAATAAAGGAAAATATCGTTTGCTATTTTTTAGAAACAAAGAATGGTCGCGGTAACTTTCATAAACCGAAGGATATCCTCTAAAACACTCATCTTTTGCATCGTCATCGGCCAAACAAAAAGTACCCGTCCAATTGCTTCTGCATTTGATCCCAAAGTGATTGTTACAATTTTTCGCCAATTTGCTATTGCCGCTCGCACTTTCTAAAACGCCCTGACCTAAGGTAATACTGGCAGGAACGCCATGCATGCGCATCTCTTGCATCGCAACGACCTTAAACGAGTCGATGTACTCGCGGGTACTCATCAACTGACCCTTTACATCAGATGAAATCAGCAATGCAAACAGCATCATAAAGGGGATTAAACGACCGCACAGTATCCTGTTCAATTTCATAAAAACAAACCTAAGCAATGGAATCAGTGACTTTAGAATCAAATTATCCAAGGAATGTGTACTACCGTGTAAATTTTCGCCCATAAATCCCGAAATTTGTACATACCATGTTAAAACGTTTTCTATTAACGCTCCTAACAATTTTAGCCGTTTCGCAAATCTCTGCCGCCGGCTTTCCCAAGCCCAAGTTTGTAGCAACCTTTTCAAAAACCACCGTCAAATCTGGCGATATCATTGAAATTATTGTTCGATTTGATGTCGCAAAAGGCTTCCACGTATACAGTGAAAAAAGCGATTGCCCAGAAGACGATGGTCCGATTCGTGCAAGTTTCGACTTTAATAAGAGAGCTTCCTATGAATTAGTTGGAAAATTCTATGGCGTAGGCGACCATATGGTGAAAGAAACCGATATCTGGAATTGCAGCACCGGTGAATTCGTTGGCAAAGGTGAATTCCGCCAGAAAATCAAAGTATTGGGTTCCATCTCAGGCACCGGTATCGAAATGATTTTTAACGGTCAGATTTGTAATGAAAGCGGATGCGACAATATTCGGGATCAGAAAATCACTACCCCAACATTAACAGTGAGTGGCCCAACTTTAGCCGCCGACCCGATCGCCACCCCAAATACCGAAACCGCAAATCCTTCTGATGTCGCTGTGCAGAACAACGATTCCAGTCAGATCGCGGTTACCACCAATACCGAATCAAACCCCGATCAACCCGCCTATCGCAGCGGAAAATCAGTTGCCGCTAAAACTTTCAATGGCATGGCGGGTGAAGAAAAAAGCGAAGGTTTCATGGGATTGTTTATCCTTGCCTTTTTGAGCGGACTTACCGCATTGCTTACTCCTTGCGTATTCCCCATGATTCCGATGACGGTTTCATTTTTTATCAAAAACAACAATAGAAAAATCGCTTTGCGCGATGCCGCCATTTTCTCAATCAGCTTAATCGGCTTTTATACAATCATCGGCACAATTGTCGCCATGACCTTCGGTTCTAACGCCGTCAACTTTGTCAGCACCCACTGGATCCCCAACATTTTCTTTACGCTGATATTTATCGTTTTTGCCGCAAGCTTTTTTGGCGCTTTCGAAATCACTTTGCCATCATGGATTGTCAATAAGGTAGATCAGCAAGCCGACAAAGGAGGCATCACCGGAGCTATATTCATGGCGGTGACCATCGCTTTGGTATCGTTTTCTTGCACAGGGCCCATCGTTGGAACAGTTTTGGTTGAGGCGGTTCACGGCGATAAACTCAGGCCTATCATCGGAATGTTTGGCTTCTCATTGGCCTTCGCATTGCCCTTCGGATTACTTGCCCTTTTCCCATCATGGTTAAACAACCTACCAAAAAGCGGCGGATGGTTGAATAGCGTAAAAGTTGTTTTAGGATTTGTAGAACTCGCATTTGCCTTAAAATTCTTGAGTATCCCAGACCAAACTTATCACTGGGGAATCCTCGACCGAGAAATCTATCTCAGTATTTGGATTGTCATTTTCACCCTCATGGGATTGTATTTGATGGGTAAAATCAAATTCTCGCACGACAGTGAAATTAAGTATTTCAGCGTTCCTCGCTTGGGCTTAGTAATTACCACATTTACGTTTGTCGCCTATATGATCCCCGGATTATGGGGTGCACCGCTCAAAGGTTTGGCAGGATATCTACCCCCGTTGAGCACCCAAGACTTCAATAGCAATATCAAAGGCGGCGCTCATGGAGAAGGCAATATCACAACTACCCCGTCCTATGCCAACGAACTGCACATCCCTCATGGATTGGTCGGTTACTACGATTACGACGAGGCTTTGGCCGCTGCAAAAGAATTGAAAAAACCTCTATTCATCGATTTCACCGGACATGGTTGTGTAAACTGCCGAAAAATGGAAGAAAAAGTTTGGTCCGATGAAGCCGTATTAGCCATCCTCAAAAAAGACTATGTCATCGTTTCACTTTATGTAGACGATAAAAAAATAAAATTGCCAAGCAGCCAATGCTTTACCACACCCGATGGCAAAAAGATTACCCGCCTCGGCGATAAGAACGCTTTCATTGAAGAACTTTATTTCGGCAAAACCACCCAGCCCTTATACTGTTTGTTAGACCAAAACGAGAACTTGCTACAACCTGCTTTGGGTGCCGATCATTTCCAGTTCAATGTCGACCCCTTTGTGGAGTTCCTAAAAAATGGAACTTCAGAATTTAACAAGCGTAAATAATTCAGACGTCATGAATCGTATCGAATCCCATTTTGAGCAAGCATTGGAAACCTTAAAAACCTTCGCGGCGGATAAGGACCAAATGCAAAACATACAAAAAGCGGCCAATGCCATGATCACCCAACTGCAAGCGGGAGGCAAAATCCTTTCCTGCGGTAACGGGGGAAGTCATTGCGATGCTATGCACTTTGCGGAAGAACTCACGGGAAGATATCGTGCGAACCGACCCGGAATTGCGGCCATTGCCATCAGCGATGTGAGTCATATCAGCTGTGTAGGAAACGATTACGGATTCGACCAAATCTTTTCTCGTTATGTGGAAGCCGTAGGCTCTAAAGGCGATGTATTATTGGGAATCAGCAGCAGCGGGAATAGCATCAACGTGGTGAATGCAATGCAGGCAGCCAAAGCCAAAGGCATGGTTGTGATTGGGTTAACCGGCAAAGACGGTGGCAAAATGGCCTCGTTGTGTGATGTTGAAATTCGTGCCCCACATTCAGAATTCGCCGATCGCGCGCAAGAAATTCATATCAAAGTCATTCACGCCCTCATCGATAGCATTGAAGTGGGACTAGGTTACAGCAAATAGTTGTATTATTGCCGAGATGCATTTTATTGGATTTATTGGAATCGTTGTCATACTGGCCCTAGCCTTCCTCCTTTCAAACAACAGAAAGGCAATCAACTATCGCACCGTGGGTGTGGGTTTATTGATTCAAGTTATATTGGCTGTCTTCATTTTAAAGACCCCCGTGGGCAAATCGGTTTTCGGATTCCTAGGTAAAATTGTCCAAAAACTACTTCAATTTTCCGATAAAGGTGCTGAGTTCATTTTTGGACCTTTAGCGCGTGACAACCAAATGCAGGAGGTGTTCGGACAGAATTTCATCTTCTTTTTCCGTGTGATGCCTACCATCATTTTTATTGCGGTATTGGTGAAAATATTCTATCACTTGGGGATTTTACAGTGGATTATTAAACAGATTGCCAAAGGGATGCACTATACGATGCGCGTCAGTGGCAGCGAAGCCTTAAGCAACATTTCATCCGCCTTTGTAGGTCAGGTTGAAGCACAGTTAATGATTGGACCCTACGTAAAAGGGATGACAAATAGCGAATTATTGGCGTCGATGACGGGCTCTATGGCTTGTATTGCCGGCGGAGTAATGGCTACCTACATCCAAATGGGTATTGATGCATCGAGTTTATTAGCTGCGAGTATCATGGCCGCACCGGGAGCTTTGGTAATTTCAAAGATTGTTTGGCCCGAAACCGAAGTCAGCGAAACCGCCGGAACTGTTAAATTGGAGGTCAAAAAAGAAAATGCGAATCTACTCGACGCTATTTCTCAAGGAGCATCAGAAGGATTAGGCGTCGCTTTGAACGTTGTCGCCATGCTACTCGGATTCTTGGCACTAATCTATTTGTGTGATTATTTACTTGCGAGCATTGGCAACCTTTGGGGCGCACACTTAACCTTAGAGAGCATGTTGGGCTATGTATTTTCGGGATTTGCTTACGTGATGGGCGTTCCAAGCCAGGACATTCATACTGTAGGAGGCTTAATGGGCACAAAACTCGTGGTGAACGAGTTCGTTGGATATTTGCATTTAAAGGAAGTAGCGAGCACCCTACAGCCAGTTAGCGTTGTAATTGCAACCTTTGCCTTATGCGGATTTGCTAACTTTAGTTCAATCGCGATACAAGTGGGGGGGATTGGGAAAATAGCGCCTTCGCGTAGAACTGACCTGGCAAAATTGGGTTTCAAGGCATTGATATGCGGAACCTTAGCGAATTACTTAAGCGCGACAATTGCCGGGATTCTGCTTTGGTTCTAAAAGACCCTAATATCGCAAGGACATAGTGATAAATTGTCCGATAAATTCTGTTGGATTTCTATAGATTGAGGTGAATTCCTATGAATCGCTCTGATTTACATCAAATTGTAAATATGGATCTTCAGGGGCTTCAAGCTTATTGGGTTGTTTCTGTCTCCATCTTAAACCCAAACTGAGCGCCAAGAAAACCCCAGCAATTGAACCGGCAATATGTCCTTCCCATGACACCTTCGGATCGATAGGAAGCAATCCCCATATAAATCCGCCCATCCACACAAATACCATAAACATCACCGAAAGCGAAGCTTTATCGCGATGGATCACCCCATTTGTAATCAAGAAAAAGGAAAATGCATACACCCATAATGATGCACCGATATGGGATGAGTTGGCAGCACCAAGCCACCAAAGGATAATCGTCGACAATAAATGTTGCAATATCCAGAACTTGAACCAATGTCGTGGGAATTGAAGAATAAAAAGGACCGACAATACCAATAACGAAGTGACGTTACCCAAGAAATGTTCAAAATTTCCATGCAAAAACGCGCCAAAAAATTGGGCCAAAATTGCATGCGCATCGTGCGGTCGAATACTACAATTGGAAATATCTGGTCCCCATGGGGTTAAAACCGACCAATGCAAAACATCAAAATACTGAAAAAAAGAAACAAGCAGCAAGATCAAGCAAAGCGCAAGAATTGAATGCTTCATCAAGGAAACATGGCGGGGGGAAGAGGGTTTAATGGGAATCGACACAAATTAGCGGATAGCCAATTTCAATGTTTTGGTGGCGTCGCCACTCTTTACTTGGAGGAAATAAACTCCTTTATCCAACATCGCGTCACTTAAATCGACACGAATCTGAGAAGTGGCATAATCAGATTTTCTGATTGGGTAAGAAAAAACCACTTTTCCTAAAATATCGTTGATAATTATTACCGCTTCAGGGTACTGAGCTTCGGTAAAATTTAAATTTACGTAGAAGAAAGTTCCAGAAACCGGGTTTGGATTGATGGTGAAAGTTGGACCCAAATCCACTACGCCCGCTGGTGGCAAATCCGCATGAGCACTGAGTTTAGCACTGCCAAAAGACATTGCAAAAATCATGATCATTATGGGCCAAAAGCGTTTCATTGCAACAAAGTTAAAAAAAAAGGCGTTTGTTTCCAAACGCCTTTTGAATTTTCTTGTTAAAAAACTGATTAGTGAGCAGCAGGAGCTTCAGCAGCAGTAGTGTCAGCAGGAGCAGCAGTAGTGTCAGCAGGAGCAGCAGTAGTGTCAACAGCAGTAGTGTCAACAGCAGCAGTGTCAACAGCAGTAGTGTCAGCTGAGTTAGAGCAGGCAGCGAACGCGAACATAGCGCAAGCAGCAACGGCGAAAGTTAATTTTTTCATTTTGTTTGTTTTCTTATTTGTGTGATGCAAAAATATAGGTGAAATCACAAAATCCAAAAAAAAATGCAAAAAAAAGTGATTTTTTACCCCAAAATAACTAAGTAGTTGAATATCAATTATTTGGTTTTTTACAAATCTAACATTTTAACAAAAATGTGAGAAAAAAGACCTAAAAAAATCGCCTTTTTCATGTTTTTTGTCGTTTCAATGTCAGCATAATTTCAAAAAAAAGCCACCAAAAACCCACAATTGTATTTTTCCATACCGCCGCTACAACAAAAATAAAAAACCTAACATTCACCTAACCTTCAATAACGAACTCAAAAACAAATAGTTACAGAGCCCAATAAAACCAAGGCATTTTGTTACAATTACCGAATTTTGACCAATGTTAGGTGAATATTAGGTAATTTTTATGACCGACTCTGTATGTCAACGACCAACCGTTACACATTACCGTTTGCGACGTAATATTTACCCCATTCCATTTGCAGTTGCGGACATCCACAACTAAATTGCAGGGCCATGAACAACGTTGAAAATCGATTCATCACCTTGGTTGCCATCATCTATTTTGTTGGGATTTTGGGCTTCATGATTCCCTCACTTACACCTACTTTTATTTGGCTTACCCCATACAATCTTATTGCAGCATTTGTATTCTCTTGGATTTTTCACAAAAAATGGGAAGCCAAACACGTAGCCATCATCATCACCGTTGGCATCTTAGGATTCCTATTAGAATACGCGGGCGTAAAAACAGGACGTATTTTCGGTAGCTACCATTACGGACATACACTTGGCAGAGGCTGGCAAGGCGTCCCCTACCTCATCGGCCTCAATTGGGCAGCACTCATATTCTTTACGTCAAGTCTTCTCGCTGGGCGCGTCAACAACCCCTATGCGGCCTCATTCCTAGGCGCAGCAATGATGACACTGTACGATTTCTTTTTGGAGCCTGTGGCCATGCGATACGATTTCTGGCATTGGGACCATAACAAAATCCCTACACAAAACTATATCGCTTGGTTTATTGCATCTCTTCTCATGCATCTGCTACTGCATCTAAGTACAAAACCACAACGAAACAAAATGGCTGGCGCCATGTATTTCATTCAATTAGGATTCTTCTTGATCCTATACGTTTGGATTAGGTTATTTTGATTTATCGCAGAAACACTTAAGCGTACATTGCCTCAATCTCGTCGGCATACTTCTCCATCACCACCTTACGCTTAATCTTCAACGTAATGGTCATATCACCCGCCTCAACGCTAAACGGTTCACGCTTTACAATAAAGTCCTTGATACGCTCAAACTTAGCCAAATTCTCACTTAACTTTTTCACGTCCTCCTGCATCCACTTTTTGATTTCTTCGTCTTGGATGAATGGATCCGACACTTCAAAGTAGTCTTTACGACCGCCAAATGCCGATTTCAACTCATCCATACTAGGATGTATGATAGCCGTCAAAAACTCCCTTTTATCACCAATGATAAATACCTGCTCTAACTTCTGACTGCGCAGCAATACATTCTCGATCTGCGTTGGATAAATATTCTTCCCTAAAGAGGTCTTAAGCATATTCTTCAAGCGATCCGTAATCCGCAAATAACCGCGATCAAACTTTCCGATATCACCCGTGTGAAACCAACCTTCCGCATCAAACACCTCTGCCGTTGCCTCCGGACGATTCCAGTAACCCTGCATCACGTTAGGACCTTTCACCAAAATCTCCCCTTCTTCACTCGCGTAATGCGCCTCAAACGTATCGTAAGTCTGCGTAGCCAATATTTTTTTCGTTTCGATGTCTTGAATCGCGACCATCTGCCTTGGTGCTACCCTGCCCACCGTACCATATACTTGTCGATGAAACTCGTTCACCGTCACCAACGGACTCGTCTCACTCAAACCATAGCCTTCCTGAACCCGCATTCCCAAATTGGCGAAAAATTCACCCACATGCACTGGCAATGCGCCGGCCCCACTGACAAAGATTTTTAATCGGCCGCCCATTTTCGCTTTGATCTTGCTGTAAACCAATTTCTCTGCGATGGCAACCTGTATCGCCAACAATGGACCTACCATCTTGCCTTCGTCGCGCTTCACCCTTGCTTCTCCACCCACTCTTAGTGCCCACAAGAAAATCTTTGCGCTTACACCCCCTTTTTCCGTACCACTCTTATATACTTTATCGTGGACACGCTCCAACAGCCTGGGCACCGCGGCCATCAATGTAGGACGCATTTCTTGAATGTTCTGTGCCACTTTGTCGATGTTCTCGGCAAAAGCAACCTGCGCACCCATATATGTACTCAAATACATCGTGGCCAATCGTTCAAAAACGTGACTCAGCGGCAAAAAACTCAAGTATAAATCATCCGAAGTAATGGCCGGACATAAATCTTTGGCATCATAACAGTTGCTCATGAAATTGTAATGCGTAAGCATCACTCCCTTTGGCATGCCTGTTGTTCCGCTGGTATAAATCAACGTCGACAAGTCCGTCTTCACCACCGATGCGTATCTTTCTGCTATCGCCGATGCGTATTTATCGTTCAAGGCCTCCCCTTCAACCAATGCCGAAGTATAATCCGTGAATTTCTCCCCGTCATCCAAATCTTTTGGCATCGCAATCACCTTCATTATTGTTGGACACTCACCTTCCACCTTCTTAAACTTCTTGAATAAAAAGGCATTGCCAACGAATAACACCTTACTACTGCTATCGTTTATGATATATGCTGTTTCTTCGCCCGTTAACGTTGGATAAACAGAGACGTTCACCAAGCCCAACTTCTGAATGGTTTGATCGATTACATAATACTCCGGACAATTATCCATTATCAGAGCAACGCGATCGCCTTTTTGCAAGCCCAATTCCATGAAATAGGCACCCAATTGATCAATCCCATCCAAAATATCCTGATAGGTCAACGGCTCCCATTTCCCCTTCTCCTTATAAAACATCACGGCCCGATCTGGACTGTGAATTTTATGAGCTGAATTCAAGTAAAAATCGTGAAGTGAATTAAAATTGGGATCAGGTTTTTCGATAATAGACGTCATATTTCTTTTGTTATAAAATCAACAATGGCAAATATGTCCGAAAAAAGCGTGAAAGCCAAATGGAATCTACAAATCACTGCAAATGAGTGAAAAAATTCCTTCCGAAAAAAATACGATCTAAAACTTACACCGCTTCCGCTTCAACAGCAACCACTTCCGGCACCATTCGCTTTAGCAAATTCTCAATCCCCGCCTTCAAGGTCATTGTACTGCTCGGACAACCACTGCAACTGCCTTTCATTTGAACCGTAACAACGCCATCGATAAAGCTTTTGAAATCAATTGCACCGCCGTCCATTTCAACCGCCGGGCGAACATGGTCTTCAAGGAGCTGACGAATTTTACGCTCAATTTCTGTTTCCTGCTCTGGCGATAACGAAATTTTTGGTGCTACAATTTCTTTGCCTTGCTCAATCCATTCGGTAAAGAAATTCCTCAAATCCGGGATCAAATCAAACCACTCGAAATCTTCATTCTTTGTGATACTTACAAAGTTATTCATGATAAAAACGCCCTTAACAAACGGCATTTCGAACAATGCTTTCACCAATTCACCACCCTCTTGGGCCTTTTCCGCATTGCGAAAATCAGCACTGTCGTTTGGTAGCAACATTTTATTCGCCACAAACTTCATGCTTTCAGGGTTTGGAGTCGCTTCCGCGTAAATGGTTACAATGTCGTTCAAGCTTTTTTCCATAACCCTACAAAATTAACGAAACTTTTACCGATTTACCATGCTTATTTCTTTGTATACTTGCGTTTTTTACAACTACCCGCGGGCAATTCACACAACAACCATAATGACCAAAGCCAAAACTACATTTTTTTGCAAATCTTGCGGATTCGAAAGCCCCAAATGGATCGGAAAATGTCCTGGATGCAGCGAATGGAATACATTTATTGAGGAAATCAAACCCACAAAACAAACCACCGCTTGGAAGAAAAGCGGTCGGAAAATTGCCGAACCCAAACCACTAAACCAAATCCAAGCCAATCAAAGTGAGAGATTGATCCTACCCGATGAAGAACTCAATTTGGTATTGGGTGGCGGACTTGTTGCTGGGGCTGTCGTGCTCTTGGGCGGTGAACCAGGTATCGGAAAGAGCACCTTGTTATTACAAATCGCACTGCAAACTTCAGCCAAAACCTTATACGTTTCTGGGGAAGAGAGTGAAACGCAAATCAAACTGAGGGCGGAACGACTTGGCTTTGGCGATAGCACTTGTGAAATACTCACCGAAACACTTTTAGAGAACATAAAAGATGTCCTCACAAAAGATCAACCCGAACTACTCATAATTGATTCGATACAAACACTTTATAGTGACCAACTCGATGCCACTCCGGGAAGCGTTTCGCAAATCAGAGAATGTGCCGGTCAATTGTTACAGTTTGCCAAAGAAAATGATGTCCCTGTTTTCTTGGTAGGTCATATCACCAAAGACGGCAACCTTGCTGGACCGAAGATTTTGGAACACATGGTGGATACGGTGCTTCAGTTTGAGGGCGATAGACATCATGCGTATCGAATCATCAGAACCTTAAAAAACCGATTTGGTAGCACGCAAGAATTGGGCATTTACGAGATGCATGGTGCGGGATTGAAAGGCGTTAAAAATCCATCCGAAATTTGGCTCGCCCAACGCGAAGAAGTCCTTTCTGGTATTGGCATTGCCGCCGTACTTGAGGGTGTTAGGCCTTTGCTTTTAGAAACCCAAGCCTTAGTGAGCACAGCGGTATATGGAACGCCGCAACGATCTGCTACGGGATATGACCTTCGCCGACTAAACATGCTGCTCGCAGTATTGGAAAAACGGTGTGGTTTTAAATTGGGTCAGCAAGATGTATTTGTCAATCTAGCTGGCGGCCTCCGACTGGAAGATCCCGCCTTGGATTTGAGTTTGATGGCGGCCATCATGAGCAGCTTTTATTCTGAACCCCTTCCACCCAAATGCGTCTTCTCGGCCGAAGTGGGCCTTAGCGGGGAAGTTCGTGCTGTTCAGCGCGTGGAGCAACGCATCGCCGAAGCAGAAAAACTAGGATTTACAGACATCGTAATATCGAAATACAACAAATTCAACCAAGAGCATACAGGCAAAATTAAAGTGCATTCCTTTGGTAGAATCGACGAGGTATTTGGTTGGTTGTTCAGTTAAGCACCCATCAACTTTTCCTTCACAAAACTCTGGGCCAACAGGGCGATTTTCTGAGTATTTGGAATACGGACGCGACTTTCTAGAATATCGACCGCGGTAGTACGCTCAATTTTTTCGAGCAGTTTCAAATAATAAATATAGGCGGTATAAACACCCAATCGGCAACCCACTGGAAGCTGAACGATGCCCTGATATGCGTGAGCAAAGTCGTTTTTTACATCTTGAATAATTGCGTACTTATCCGAATCGGTAAATTGATTGAAATCAACCCCTGGGAAATAGACTCTACCGCGCTCTTCCACATCGGAACGGATATCACGCAAGAAATTGACCTTTTGAAACGCCGCACCCAAACTTCTTGCAAAAGGCACCAAATGATTGTACTGCTCTTCATTGCCGTTGCAAAAAACCTTCAAACACATCAAGCCAACTACCTCGGCACTTCCGTAAATGTATTCAGAATAACTCTGGGCATTGTGAGAACTCGTATCTAAATCCTCTTCCATCGAATTAAAGAAAGGCTCTATGAGCTCCTTCCCAACGCCATATTGATTCGCTGCCAACTGAAATGCGTGTAAAACGGGATTGGTACTAATCCCCTCTTCCATGGCTTGATAGGTCTGACTTTTAAAGTCCATCAGCAGCTGTTCTTTATTGTAACCGTGAAATGTATCAACGATTTCATCCGCCACGCGCACCAAACCGTAAATGGAGAATATCGCCCATCGGCATTCTTTTGATAACAACCTGATGCCCAACGAGAAACTGGTGCTGTAATTCAGCGCCAATCTGCGACTCATCGCGATAGAGGTTTCATCAAATAACTTAATGCTCATTTACAATCCTTTCCGTTACTAAACGAGAGCCGATGACTACAATAGGCAATCCTGTTCCAGGGTGAGTACTGGCTCCAACATAATACACATTGTTGAGCTTTTCGTCTTTATTAGCAGGCCTTAGCGCGCCAATTTGATTCAATCCGTGCGCCAATCCCAAACCACTACCCTTGTACAAGTTAAACATTTGCTGCCACTCGTTGGGCGTATATACAACCTGCGTGAGGATGTTGTTTTTGATATCAAATTTTACGCGTTTCCCTAAATCTTCAATAATTTCATCTACCAATTTATTTGCATCGCTCCAATCCGGCTTCACCCGTAGATCTGGAACCGGACAAAGGATGAATAAATTCTCACAGCCCTCGGGTGCACAATCCGGGTTGCTTTTGCTTGCCACATTCACATAAT
>JBEGUW010000085.1:0-6766 GCA_041178665.1 Bacteroidota bacterium | reverse complement strand
AGAAGTTTGTAACGGATCCAGGTGATAGCACAAATATGCATGCCGGACAAATTGTGAGTTTGAAAGATTTACGTCAGGAAAACAGCACATTGCGTCGTCAGGATATGAAGTTGGTACAATACCGCGATGCGGTATCGGCTACTGCTACTCCGGTGTTACAAGGTATCACAAGGGCATCATTGGGAACTCAGAGTTTCATGAGTGCTGCATCGTTCCAGGAAACCACTAAAGTATTGAATGAAGCTGCAATTTCGGGTAAGATCGACGAACTGAGAGGTTTGAAAGAGAACGTAATTGTGGGTCATTTGATTCCTGCAGGTACTGGCTTACGCAGATTCCAGGAAGTAATTACTGGTTCTAAGGAAGAGTACGAGCGCATGATGGCTGCTAAATATGATGAACCTGAAGAGGCTGCTGTAGAGGCTTAATCTTCAATCGTTTAAAAATATGTATTAACAGAGAGGGCGGCCATTGGCCGCCCTCTCTGTTTTATTGGTAATTTGAATGAGATGATTTGGCTGATGGCCGTCTATCTATCGTCGACACGGCTGATGGAAATGCATCGATCAGTGCCGCTGCATGAATAAAATTAGCGAATCTAGGTTTTACTCAGCGATTTGGGTTTCGTACAAGTGCGCATAATGTCCGCCAGCGGCCATCAATGAGGCGTGGTTGCCGCGCTCCTTGACTTCACCTTTCTCGAGCACTAGAATTTCATCGGCCTTGGCAATTGTGCTCAAGCGGTGTGCAATTACAATGGCTGTGCGATTCTCTAATAAGCGGTCGATGGCTTTTTGAATCAACTGCTCCGTTTCCGTATCGATAGAGCTGGTGGCCTCATCTAATAAGATAATTCTGGGGTCAAAAGCTAGGGCACGTATGAAACTCACCAACTGTCGTTGCCCCAAGGAGAGGGTCATTCCGCGCTCCATCACATTGTAATCAAACCCACCGGGAAGTTTTTCGATAAACTCGTAAGCGCCAATCGAGCGGGCCGCATCAATCATTTTCTCAATGTCGATATCGTCGTTGTGCAATCGAATATTGTCTTTTACACTTCCGCTAAATAGGAAAACATCCTGAAGAACCAACGCAATTTGCTGTCGTACAGAAGTTATATTCAACGATTGAATATTGATATCGTCGAGTAAAATATCGCCTTTTTGCTGTTGGTACAATTGGTTTACAAGGCTGGCAATGGTGGTTTTACCTGAACCTGTAGCGCCCACGATAGCCATGGTTTTTCCTTGAGGCAAATGGAAGCTGACATCGCGCAGGACCCATTCTTCATTTTGATAAGCAAACCAAACGTGATTAAATTTTACATCGCCGCTGAATTTTGGCGCAGCTACTTCTGTGGTTTGTTCGATGTTTTCGAGATCATCGATGAGTTTGAAAATACGATCTGCCGCTACGATGCCCATTTGAATGTTGTTAAATCGGTCTGCAATGGCGCGAATCGGTCTAAAAAACAAGTTGATAAACATGATAAAGGCGGTTAGTTCACCAAATTCGATGCTTCCGCGAACGAGGGAACCGCTACCATACCAAACGATCAGCGCAAAGCTTACGGCAACTAGAACTTCAACGATTGGGAAGAAGATGGAATAGTAATATACGCTGCGAATATTGGCATCGCGGTGGGCTTGGTTGATTTGGTCGAACCTGCGTTTTTCTTCCTTTTCGCGGTTAAAGAGCTGTACGATTTGCATCCCTGTAATTCGTTCTTGTAGGAAGGCGTTTAGCTTGGCGACCTGATTTCTGACGTCTTGAAAGGTGTCGCGGATGCCTTTTCGGAATCGGTTAGCGGCAAAAAGCAATACTGGAACAACGGTAAGGGTGATGAGCGTGAGTTTTACGTCCATATAGAACATGCAGCTCATAATTACGATGATTTGTATGAGATCGCCGGCAATGGTGATCACGCCCGAAGAAAACAAATCTGTGATGGTTTGTACATCGCTAATAGACCTGGTAACGGCTGTTCCTACTGGGGTTTTGTCGTAAAATGAAAGTTTTAACCGGGTAAGGTGATCGTATATATACTGTCGTAATTTAAGAATTACCGATTGGGCGATGGATTCAGAAAGGTAGGAGTTTGCAAATCCGAGTAGGGCTTGTACAATGAGCCAAATGAGCAAAATCAGGGCCCATTTCTCTAATAGTTGGAACTGTTTGGGGATGATTACTTCGTCGATGACAGTTTTGTAGAGATAGGGTTGAAATGCGGTGATAACGCTCTGGACGATGGTCAAAATAATGGCGATGATCATCCAATGTCGTTGAAATTTGGCTAGGGCCAATATCCTTTTAAAAAGTACCCATTGTGAGGCGGTGGCCTCGGTTTTTTTGCTTGGCATGAATTGCTTGCAAAATTAGGCCTAAACCCACGATTTTTAAGGAAAAGTTGCAGGAATTATGGTCGAAAATGGATTGTGTAAAACTTTTGTTTTGCAATGATTTGTAAGGGGGTGCAAGACCTTCGTATTATTGCAGTATGGCTAAGCACATTGCGGTTGCAGGTAACATCGGCGCGGGTAAAACCACACTCACCAATTTGCTCTCAAAACACTACGGTTGGGAGGTTCAATTGGAGGATATGGATGACAATCCGTACATCTCTGATTTTTACGAAGACATGCAGCGTTGGAGTTTCAACTTGCAGGTGTATTTTCTAACTACGCGTTGGAAGGATATTCAAAAGATTCGCGGGGGTAAGCAGACTGTGATTCAGGACAGGACCATTTATGAGGATGCATACATTTTTGCGCCCAATTTGCATGCGATGGGTTTGATGAGCACCAGAGATTTTGAAAACTACAAGCAATTGTTTGATGCCATTAGCAATCAGATTGAAACACCGGATTTGTTGATTTACCTACGGGCCGGAATTCCGAAGTTGGTACATCAGATTCAAATGCGTGGCAGGGATTACGAAGATGCCATCCGTTTGGATTACCTAAAACGTTTAAATGAGCGTTACGAAGCTTGGATTGCAAATTATACAGGTAAACTATTGATTTTTAATGTCGACGATATGGATTTCCAAGAGAATCCGGAACACGCCGCTGAAATCATCCAAAAAGTAGAGAGCACACTGAACGGTTTGTTCTAATGTATTTTCAACAGCCAAATATGCTTTGGGGATTGCTTTTGCTGGCAATTCCGCTGTTGATTCACCTTTTTCAATTTCACAGAACCCAAACGATTTATTTTCCTGGTGTTTTTCGCTTAATTCAGCGATTGCAACACGCCAGGCAGCAAAAGAAGGTTCAGCATTGGATTGTTTTGCTCGCTCGGATGATGGCCATCACCTGTTTGGTTTTCGCTTTTGCGATGCCGAGTTGCAGTTCATCCAAGCGCAATCAAGAATACAGTCATGTGGTTGTTCTGTTCGATAACTCTTATTCTATGGGCACCAAAAATGCCGATGGCGTTATCATCGAGCAAGCTAAGTCCCAAGCCAGAACGATGTTGTCGGGGTTGGCTCAGGAGACACAGGTGAGGTTGTTTACCCAAGATCCATTGACAAACACCGGCTGGATGTCGCCCGCCCAAGCTTTGTCTGTTATCGATACGATTCCTCTTTGTCCGCAACAGCGAAAATGGTCTGATTGGACGGCTCAAGTGGATGAATTGCTGCACGAGGGTGGGATTTCTTCCCTGAAAGTCATGGCCTTTGGGGATGGTCAGCTATCGGCCTTGGCTGCTAAACCCCAATTGTCATTAGCGACCAACGTAGATTGGGAATATGTTTTATATCCGTTGGATCCATCACAAGGGGGTGGTAACGTGGCGATAGATACTGTTTGGTACGAGAGCGTTTGGCAAAATGCCGATGCGGGATCCAATGTGTTGCTGAAAGCTAGAATTCGGAATTATACGGAATCGTCCAAGGAAACATCGCTAAGAATGGTGGGTGAGAAAAAGACGATGCACGTGAAGTCGGTGAAGTTGGAGGCCCAAGGAATTGCGGAAGTGGAATTCCCCCTGTCGGAGATCGAACTATCTAAGGCCAGTGCGTTGAAGTTGGATGAGGATGGGTTTGGGTACGACAATCTGAAATATTTGCATCCTATCAAACAGAATCAGACGATGGTTGGTGTTTTGGGTAGCGACGATGCGGTTTCTGCGATGTTTGCGTCACAACCATTGCTAAAGAAAGTAGAATTTACACGGTCCGATTTATTGGCGGGCGATAAAGGGGTTTTGAGTTCGGCGCATGCCATTGTTTTGATAAATGATGGTGTGTATTCGGGCCAAGAGTTGGCTGTGTTGAGAGATTTTGTGGCTTCGGGCAAGGTGGTAATGCAGTTTTTTGTCGATCCAATACGTCGGAAGAATTTGAACATAGGCTTTGGGGAATTGCGCGGTGAGTGGTCGGGCGGACAGGCGGTGAAAGGCGGTGTTATGGGTAGAAGAGGTGTAAGTGGCTCTGGAGATTTACAGGTTGATCGGTTGGCGGTAGCGGGGTTTCAGTATCCCATATTTGAGAAGGCGTTTGGTGAATCGATATCGGAAAAGACGGAGATGCCGTGGGTGGGTGGCCATTTGAAATTGGAATCGTCGTTGGATTTTGAAACGGTATTGCAATTAGAAAGCGGTGATCCGATTTTGCTAAAAAGAGTTCAGGGCGCGGGTAGTTATTGGATTTGGCTGAGTGATTTGCGCAGTGGAAGTCAATCTTTGAAGTCATCGGCCTGGTTCTTGCCAATCTTTACGCAGGTTATTGCTTCTTCTGCGGTGGTGGAACAGCCATTGTATGGAGAATTGTTTAGCGGGAATTTGTTGCCATTGCCAAGCAATGTGCAAGTAGATGAGCGCGCAGCTTCGCTGCGCGGCAAATCGGGTAATATCGTCATAGATTTACAACAGAATTCTAGTCAAAATACTTCCATTTATATAGGTTCTCAGCCCCAGTATCCTGGGTATTTTTGGTTGGTTGGCAGCGGTGGGAAGGATAGCGTAGAAATTGCATTGAATTTAGGCCGACAAGAATCGGATTTGCGGAGTTTTGATGATTGGGAATCGATGTCGGTGCCTGGCGGAAATGGTTTAACCCTGTCCAAAGGCGACGGAATCACACCGATTATGCACAATGCCCCATTAAACACCCCTTGGCGCTTGTTTATATGGGGGGCTGCGTTTTTCTTCGCAGTAGAAGTTGTTATCATATTATTAAGAGATAAAATAATCCCATCTGAATCTGTAAAATCATGAGCCATACCGCATTACTTCAAAACGTCACTTTGTTTTCTCCGGGTCACCCGTTGCACAATCGAAGTGTGGAAATTGTGATTAAGGATGGCTTGATCTCGGCACTGGGTGAAGGACTTGGATTGGCAGCTTCGGAGCTAATTGATGGTCAAGGCGCCTATGTTTCGATGGGTTGGATGGATCCCTTTGGCGTTTGCCCCGATCCAGGAGAGCCTTGGAAGGAAACGTTGTTATCGTACAGCGAAGCGGCGCAGAAAGGTGGATTTACGCAGGCGGCCGCTTTGTGTGGTAGCAATCCTAAGCCCGACAATGAATCTGTAATAGCGCAGGTTAATGGCATCGGAAAAGGGTTGCCCGCGGAAATACTTCCATTGGGTTATAGCAGTGTTGGGGGTGTAGGCAAAGAGATGGCTGAGATGTATGAAATGCATTTGTCTGGTGCGTTGGCTTTTACCGATGGGGTTACAGGCAGTGCCTCTTTGGGTTTACGTACAAAATTGATGCAATATGCCCATTCTTTGGGTTTGAATTATATTCATTTTCCTTTTCAAATGGCCTTGGCGCCGGACGGGAAGATTCATGAAGGTTTGGTGAATGCGAGTTTGGGATTCAAGGGAATTCCTTCAGTGAGCGAGACGGTTGAGTTATTGGCTGATATTGAGTTGGCGAAATATTTGAAGTCGCCTTTGAGGGTGTTGGGTGTGAGTTCGGCGGAAAGCGTAGATATCATCCGCAGGGCGAAAGCCGATGGCGTAGAAATTTATGCAGCGGTTCCCGTGTTGAACTTGATGTATACAGATGAGGCGATGTTGGATTTTGATGAAAATTTGAAAGTGTTGCCCCCGTTGCGCGCAGAATCGGATAGGAAGGCGTTGCTTTTGGGTCTTTTGGACGGGACATTAACGGCGGTTATGTCGAACCATCATCCAGAAGATATCGAAAATAAAAAACTCGAATTTGATTATGCCGCTTGGGGCGCTGCCACTTTGATGCAAACTTTTTCGCTCATGTGTGAAGCGTTTCAATACGAAAGACCTGAGTTGTGGGTGCCTTTGTTGTTTCAGGGGAATCGACAATTTATGGGTGTTGCGGTGCAGGCGATGGGTGAAGGGGCTGAGGCCAATTTGACTCTGTTTACATTGGATGGCGAATACTGTTTGATGAACGAGCGCAATCCTAGCAAGGCTTACAATGTACCTAGGAAAGCGGATCATTTAAAGGGTCGCGTTTTGGGAACCATCCGCAAAGGGTGTTATATGAAAAATCATGATTGATAGGATAAAGTTGTTATTGAATCGCGCTTCGGTGTTCCACGGCTTGTTGGCTGGGGTGTTTATTTTTGTCGCCAAAGTCATCGTATATCTAACCCAACATTGGGAATATCGATTCTTGCCCGCTTTTACGGTTCTTTCGTTTTTGATCATTCTTTCGGCCATGATTATGGGTGGTTTGGGCGATCGAAAGCAATTGGAAGGCACTCATTATCACTATAAACAGGCACTGAGTAGTTGTTTTCGCGCGGTGTTTTTTGCCGTGTTGGTCGGTAGCT
>JBEGUW010000084.1:0-2545 GCA_041178665.1 Bacteroidota bacterium | reverse complement strand
CGGCTTTTCATGAGCTCCAACAAATTGTCGCCACTAAATGCACCCGCAGAACCACCGCCCATATCCAAACCAAATTGGGATGCGATGGAACCAATGCCCCCCATTTTATCACCCCCTTCAGCCAAGGCAAAGGTTAGTTTGGCTGTATACTTGGGCTTTTGAGATTTTGCATAAAAAAATCCAGCCACACCGCCAAACAAACCCAACAACATCAGTTTCCACCATTGGGTTTTGAGATAGGAAATGACTTCTCCTGCCTTTTGGATGAGCTCCTTGATTGAAATTTCGTCGGTTTCTTGCACTGGATTTTCCATATTATTGAGTCAACAATGCCCACACCGTGGCAAAACCCGTTAATTTGATTGTAATATCCGATATCACTTTGTTCCAATCGGTGGGGATTCGATTGACTTTTTCCTTCATAGCTTTTGCCTTTTCCGTCCTAGTTTTGTATTTTCTTTCCTTAAATACCACATGCACAGTTGATCCTTTTCTTACCCTAGGTGTGATACGGAACAAATATAGGTTGGCAGTTTTTCGCACTCTTCCATTGGCCTCCAACACATAAGTGCGACTTTTCCAAGCGTCTGGGGTATATCCATTACCAAAGGTTCGAATGTAATACCCGGCCCTCTTACCTGCTATAAATGGGGCATTCATCACGTTGTTATCGGTTAATTCCAAGAATTCAATCGCGGAACCAAAAATGGTTATGAATTCAATCATTTTAGGGACTGTAATTACGTCGCCCTCTTCCAAGGTATAATTGTAGGGTGAATTATTGGCCGCCAGGGCTTTTTTCATGTTAAAAACCATATAGCCTCCGGGTACGGTAGGTCGGTCAAATCTGGCGCCCTTAATAAATGCATATTTGGTAACACCGCCCGCCATTGCAACCACGTCTTGCACCCTCCATCCCTTGTCTTGAATCACATAAAAACCAGGATACTTGAATTCCCCGCGCAATTCAATCACCTTTTGCAACTCAAAATTGGGAATTCTACGCACAGACACAATATCAAAAGGTAGCAAAGGGGTATTTAATATCGTTGCACTATCTGTAACATCTTTAGGGATGGTTAAAGAAATTGTAGTGCTCTTATATTCCTCACCAGGCACATAATTGGGAGAGAAAATATTACTTCTAGCAATCTCTATTTTGGTAATTTCTGCAGAAATCTGTAGTCCACCACTCAATACCAAAACATCGCCTAACGTAATACCTTCTTTGAATGGGAAGGTAGCGGGTCTTTTGATCTCACCATTGGTAGTTACGGTAAATCGATTCAAAAAATCTGCTTCGCTATAAAGTAGCAATACGTCGTTCTTCTTTAAAAGAATATTGTCTTCACTATTGCTTTGGTTAACAATCTCTTGAATATTTAATGGGACATACTTACGCGTATCGTCTTTTTCGGTGCGTATCAAATAAGCGCGTTTCAATAAGATCTGTTCTCTTAAGCCTCCCGATTTGGCAATCAAATCGGAAATTCTTTCATCGCCTTTCAGGGCATAGGCCCCAGGAAAGTATACGGGTCCTTTGATTTCCACCCGGTTTTCTACATCTGTATTAAGGGCAGGGATGGTTACCTGGTCGCCATCTACCAATATATAATCTGTTTTTAAGGCAGTTAAACTATCCCAATTCAACGGAAATAAACGCAGATTTTTGTCGATATACCTTTGCAACACCATGCTTCTTCCCATGGAATTGGCATTTAAATCGCCAGCATAATTGATCAATTTGGCCAACTGCTCTCCGGGCAACAATTCGTATGTCATTGGGCGTTTCACCGCGCCGGCAATACTCACCAGTTTACCCACAGTACCGATTACCAGATAATCATTGTCTTGCAAGAAAAAGTCGTCGTCTGAACCCGGATTTTGCAAGTAGGTGTATACGTCAAAGGTTTTGATCACTTTGCCATTACGTCTAAGCTGGATGTTACGCAGGGTACCAATATCGGTGGGGCCTCCTGCGGCAATCAGTGCATTGAACGCGGTATTGAGGGCAGGGATCTTGTAGGATCCAGGTTTGAATACCTCCCCCACAATGTTTACGGTAATACTTCTGCTATAGGCCAAGCTGATTTCCACTTGGTTGGAGCTCATGTTAAAATTGTTGCTGAGGGCGGTTTTGATAAGAATTTTGGCCCGATCAAATGGAACACCTTTCACATAGATGCTACCGAGTTGACCCAGTTCAATTCTTCCGCGGCTGTCTACTTTTGCCACGGTGTTATAGTAACTCACACCAAAGATGGAGATACCCAATTCATCACCCACACCTAGTTCATAGTTGGCGGGTGCTTTGGCATCAATGCTGCGCTCGTAAATTTTGATGTCGCCTTTGCGAAACAACTCCTGTCCGTAAACCGTTACGGGCTTATCCGCTTTGGGTGCTACAATCTCAGAACCTGTGATGGGGGTGGCTGCTTCTACCAGGGCTTGTTTGCCTTTGGCTTCTGCAGTTTCTTCGGATGCGAGGGCCGGGGTGGCTGCATTACTAGGCGCTTTGGCTTGTACTTTATTAAGTCGGTCTTTG
>JBEGUW010000083.1:0-9495 GCA_041178665.1 Bacteroidota bacterium | reverse complement strand
AAATGTTAATACATTAAACAATGATCCAGCAGTACAGAATCCTAAACCTGCTTTTACTGGTAGAGTCTTATACCAAGGCATTTGATTTAACTTACCATCTTCTCTACCAAAAATAAAAATAATAAATGATGTAAAAGATAATGTTAATATTAAATTTGCAGCAAAATTAATAAGCATTGTATATTCTTGCATGATCAACCTTTTTTAATCTTTTTGCGACGAGATTTTGGTTTCATAACTGCTACTTTTTCAACATCTTTTATATTTTTATTAAACCATTTTTCAAGTATCAGTTCTAATCCTTTTAGACCCATAAAACCCATAACAAATGCAACAGCATATTTGCCATTTGTTTGAACACCTTGAGGTAAAATAGACATAACCACGGGTGTCAAATAATTGGCACACGCGGTTCCCGCTAATATGGATGCAATAGTTGTGCTAAGTTTTTGTGCTGAGTTTTTACTTACAAGAAGTAATGCACCAAAAAAACCAGATACTAAAAATCCGATATCTATTCCATAACGAATTAAAAATGCTTCAATTGCATTCATATCGTTACTATTATTGTCCATCATGGTTTTCCTCTATTAAAGTATACGAAACCCATAATAAAGAAATGTAAGAGTATTTATCTTTTTCTACGATTAAACAAAATGGCAGAAATTGCCAATAAACTAAATGCGCCAGGACCTGGAATTGCATTTTGTCCAAATCCAACATAATCTATAAAGTTACCTTGAGTGCTTCCACCTACTGCACTAACTGCCTCAAACGAAAATCTGGTAAGATTACCGATGGAAGTAATTGTACCATAATTAACTTCCCAACCCATATTTCCAGCAGAAAATTCTTGTTGAAATAAAATTGTATCATTTCCATTTCCAAACATTTGATCAGAACCTGCATCAGTGATAGTTAAACGCATAAGATCCGTACCATATCTTCCACGGTGAGCAAAATGCCAATTAATTGAATTTAAATCACCCAAACCATTAATATCTTGATATAAAGTAGAAGCATAGTTTGCATTTAATTCAGCAAAACTGTTACCTTCATATGATAATACACCAAAAAAACCATTTTCCCAAATTTCTAATAAATTATCAGGAGCGGTTGTTGCCCAGTTTATTGTAGGGGATGAGCCATTTACAAAATCATAACCAAAAACTTGATAATCTTCAAATCCACCATTTACTAAATCTGCATTAGTTTGTTGTACGAAAAGGGTCACCGCCGCTACTGCTGCTATTGTCTGTAACTTTATTATCTGCATTATTTACTCCCAGTGGATTTGATATTTTTTCTTGAACTTCTGTAACATTATTAAATGCATCTATAATTTTATCTACCATTTCTTTACCAATCACAGTAACAGCAACTGCTCCAACAATTGTTAGAGTCATTATCTTTTTTTCTAGTGCTGCTATTTTTACAGATTGTTGTTCTGTTTTTTCTTTACAATCTTTGTGTTTTGCATCTTTACAATCTGCGAGTTGTTGTTTCAACTCCTCGCACTCACAAGGCTCGTGGTGGTTTGCCATGAAAGACTCCTTTACTAATCAGGAATCACAGAGTGCATAGTGTGTATACCTTATATGTATAAAATAAAACAACCCCCATTACTGGAGGTTGGGTTCGTTCAGTCGCGGGTGAACCATTCCCCACTGCTTCAAGCAGCCATTGCCATAGGTGCGGCAATTATAGTTGTCAACATTGGCATTTAACGAGGGTTGTCAACGACCTCTCGGATATCTCCCTATTACTCGCATCTCCCTGTCGATTCCGTTCGACCCCGTAAGTTTTTAAATGGAGTCGGGGGGATTCGAACCCCCGTGCAGTTGAGTAGTCCGCAAAGATCAACAATATCAAAGTTATTTAGTCTGCGCCATTTACGCAATTATCGTAGTCGATATATTCGGATGGTTCAGTTTGATTCAATCCTTTTAATCCACATCTACACAATCTAACCTCACCGTCAACCCACTTGACCCACATTTCTTCTCTAATGAGATCGCGCATACACTGTACTTCTAGTGCTGTGTAAAAATTATTAACATAATACCAATCATTTAGTTTAATTTGATAGTAAACTTCATGCTCTACCAAATTCAACCAAGCTGCTGCATATGTTGTTTCGGAGTACCTACGAATGGCATTTTCTGTAGTCTCTTTTAAGATTTTGTATCTAAGCGTATTAACCATAAATGGAGTGAAGGGGGATCGAACCCCTAACCTATGCCTTGCAAAGGCATCGCTCTCCCAATTGAGCTATCACCCCAACCAACCAAGAGGATCTTGTCTTCGTGAAACCATTCCAACAGTACCACCTTGCTTCTTGATTCTAGCAAAAACTTCGTCTAGAGGCAAGGGGGAAAAGTTAGTATGTTCTACACAAACATTAAGATATGAAGGATCGTTTTCCAATCCTCCTATATCAGCAATCCGTTTGACATGATTAGCGTGAGTGTGACCGTGAATGTTACACCCAAACTTTTCAAGACAAGAAGTATGTAGTGGAGCATGAGTAAGGACACAACCATTCAATACATGGAAAGAACGAATATCCTTAAAGTGCTTTGCATAATCTTCAAGTTTAAAGATATCATGATTACCACGAATCAGAATCTTTTCACCGTGAAGTTTTTCAAGAAGTGCAAGAGACTTTCTGCTAATTGAAACATCACCAAGATGATATACTTTATCATTTGGTTTTACGATAGCATTCCAGTTTTCAACCAGTGCGTCATCGTGTTGTTCGTGGGTATCAAATGGACGAATCCGTACTCCATTTGCTTCAAACTTAACAATATTAGGATGTCCAAAGTGAGTATCACTCACCAAGAATACATCTTTGCTTGCAGGAGGTTTTGTACCTTTTGCGGTCATATAGTGGATGATGAAGGACTTGCACCTACGAAGTCTAATGACAAGTGATTTACAGTCACTCCCCTTTGCTGCTTGGGTAATCATCCGAAGAGCGTAGCGAGGGGCTTGCACCCTTTATCTCACTTGTCCGTTGCAACAGACAAGTCTAGTCATCATCACACAACGAACTACGCAGGAAAGCGAACGATGGGATTCGAACCCACGACCATCGGTTTGGAAAACCGAGACTCTACCGCTGAGTTACATTCGCAAAAACGATTTTTGAAAAGATGTCGTGAAACTTTTGAGTAACCAACGGTTAATGTTACTCCTATTCAGGTCACTTGCAAGAATTATTCCTGACTTATACTGTTTCAAAGCTGCAGAACTGAGAAACACCGAATACTCCCTGACGGATTTGAACCATCGACTTCTTCCGTGTAAAGGAAGCACTCTAGCCGCTGAGTTAAGGGAGCGAACTTTAAATAGTTTAAGTAGCGCGGATAGGAGTCGAACCTACACTAAGCTGGTTTTGAATCAGCCGCCTCTGCCATTGGGCTACCACGCCATATTAGTGGGAATGGTGGGAATCGAACCCACACGATCAATTGATCGACAGATTTTAAGTCTGTTGCGTCTGCCTGTTCCGCCACAATCCCAAACTGCTCCGCTTGGATTCGAACCAAGAAAAAGAGGTTCAAAGCCTCCTGTGATACCATTTCACCACAGAGCAACAAAAATCACTTAGAACGATTCAACTTCATCGCCTTACGCTTCTTAGATCCCATCTTACGACGGCGAGAGAAACCACGATGTATACCTTTACGACTCATTCTGATTCTCCTTACTCATCTCATTATACCACTTCTCTACGAACATGTCAAGTGATATGGGGTAATGTTTTACTACTTGTCTGGCGCGCAATCGTACATATTTAGGAACTTTTGGCGTCGCTTGTGGACTAATAAGATCATAAAGAAATCGTCTAACGCTTTCAATTGATCTTTTTTCTTCTTCAAATGTTGACATGATTGACTACCTTTGAACAATAATCGTACATTGCAATTCCCGATGCAGTACCCACATTCAAACTACGAACACTTCCATACTGCGGAATATACACGATCTCATCACAAAGTTCAAGAAGATTGTTTGGAATACCAATTTGTTCTTGACCAAAGATCATCAAAACTGGTTTATTGGTTGGCCATGCAAAATCACCAATAGACTTTGCGTTTTGAACATTATCCACACCAACCACATACATTCCACGCATCGCCTTGATAAGATCAGACATTTGATCTTCACCAAAGTGTTGAAAATGAGTGTAGTTGTGAGTACCTACTGTACCGCGACGATCATAACGCTTATTTCCATAAATCCATACGGACTTTGCTAGAAATGCATTTGCATTACGAATTACAGTAGCAATATTAAAATCATTTCCTAGATTGCTGCAAAGCACAGTAAAATTATTGCGCTTGGTATCAAGATCTGCAACAATATCATCGTGCTTCCAGTAATGATAGTGATCAATGATATTACGAGTTTCGCTCATCGGGATCTCGCGTTTACACGCTGTGCGCGTCGAAGATTTTCCTTATCGCCACTTGAAATCATTACCAGTTCAGGTGCAGTCTTATGATACCAATCCATAAAACCAACCATCTTTGGTACACGCGAACACTTAATGCAAGTTGTGGTGTCGGGAAGTGCTTCAATTCTTGCTTGAGGAATCACTTCACTACAAGTATCGCAAATACGCTGCATCAGAAACCTCTACTAAAAGATTGCTTGATGGTTCTGCATTCTTGACGCTTCTCGCCGTCTACGCGCATCTTGCGCTCCTTAAGAATGCCCTTGTTCCAACCAAAGGGTTTGCAAATTGTAGAATTGTGCTTTGCAACAAAGAAACCCTGACGCTCTGCTTCGATATCAATCGAATCTAGTACTCTTTTTGCCATAAGTACTCCCACGGGGGCTCGAACCCCGAGTTACCGCCTTGAAAGGGCGGAGATTTAGCCAGTTAATCTATGGGAGCAAGTTGTGTACCGTTTTATCCCACGGTACAACGGGTGAATAGTTTATCGCTTACCCTTGTGACACTCTTCGTCAATGCGATCATCGACATAACGATAAAGTGCTTCGTGTGTACGCTCATGCGCGGTATGGTTGTCATCCATTTGACGATAAACCGCATCAAAGCGATCCTCAACGGACTTACTCTGAGTATGAACCACAAGACCGATCAATGCTGCGATACCGAAGAAAACGGTTGCATCAGTGTTGTGAAGAACAAACCAAGAAAAAAGACCAGCAACAATAGTTGCAATTGCGAAAGTACGGAACGAAAAACCACCCAAACAATTAAATAGTGACATGTTAACTCCTTTGTTAGTTGTTATCACTCTTGTACCAATCTGTCACCGCTTTCTCTGCGGTAGTGTACGAGGGGTACACTTCAGTATGGGAGACACGATCTCCCTCAAAAAACTTGACCACATAAATGGTCAGATTTGATGCGTTCTGCATCATATCAATCTCTGCGCTTCTTGTCAAGTTAGAATTCATCATTGTGTTTGTCATAAGTAGGACGCCTAGGAATCGAACCTAGTCTTATTCGATTATAAGTCGAACTGAGATAACCAAGACCTCCCGCGTCCCGTGTTGTTAGTCTAGTATAGCATCTTCTTCGTGCTTGTCAAGTAAGATCTTGCTCTTCTTGGTAGAAGCGTGTCCCATATCGTTGATTACAAAATAATTACGATTTTGGCGATCTTCGTCATGACCAAGACGATAGTTGACCTGCTCAACATTCATAGAACGAAGAGCGGCATGCTGCTGTTCAATCATTTGAACAATCAGCCGTCCAGTACTAATGGCATCTTCTTGTGTAAGTGGAAGAGGAATGTCAATAAACAAACGATACATGTTCAGATCTCCAGTTTACGAATACCATCATCGGTGGTATAGTAAATCTTACTAAAAATTTCACGACACCATGACTCGCAAGTTACACATGGCTTGGACATTCGCATTTGACCAAACTTATTGTACCTTGCATTTACAAGAATCAACTTCTTACCCAAGAGATTCTTTGGAATCTTTCGGTATGCATCTAGTTCTGAATGCATCTCATCAAAAGTATATCCAAGTTCTTTTGCTTTTGGATGACTCTTGAAGTGATTAAACCCAACTGCAATAATTCTCTTCTTATGAATCACAAGAGAAATATGCTTCTTTTGACGATTAATCTGAAGACACAACGGAAATGCATCGGTTACAAATTCATCAATCATAAGCGTTTCCGAGTGGATTCGAACCACTGACCCACAGCTTAGAAGGCTGTTGCTCTATCCAACTGAGCTACGGAAACAGATATCCCCTAGTATACAACACACTAGGGGATCTGTCAAGTCTGCTTTTAATTTATTCTGCTAATTGCAGTTGAGGTGTGGCAACTTCGCTGCTTGGCACAACGAGTCCACCGACAAACGAACCAGTGTAATGGTTCTTCAATTCGTCAACGGGTTCTACCATGAAGTTAATTGCTTCATGCTTAACAAATACTCCCTGTTGTGCCTTTGTATATGGCATCCACGGAGCAAGACCAATTCCTTTTTCTCCTGCGGGAACTAGAATTGCTGGCTTTTTGAGAAATACTCCATCTTGACCAAATTCATTTACCTGACTTTGGTACTCTGCGACTAGTTGTTCGCCTGTCTTTAGCACGATTAGTTGGACTTTCATCATTACTCACTTTCTTTTTAGATTTAAAGATTGCATCCCAATTATCAGACCATTTTTGATAGTCTACTTTACGGTATGTATCACCTTTTCCCGCACCATGTGAACCTTCCATAATAATCTCCTATCAAAGCTACTTACTGGACTTGAACCAGCAACCTGTGCTTTACAAAAGCACTGCTCTGCCATTGAGCTAAAGTAGCAAAATCGGGGAAACAGGATTTGAACCTGCGGCCTCCTGCTCCCAAAGCAGGCGCTCTACCAAACTGAGCTAATCCCCGTGCAACACCCATCAAGTATTAACCAATATTAAATTTCTTTGGTTTCTTCTCTTCGGGGACAACCAATTCAATGTTAATACTAAGAATACCATTGAGCATGGTTACTCCTCGTACTACCATCCATTCGGTCAACTTGAAGGATTTCTTGAATGAGCGAAGAGCAATACCACGATGAATATACTTTAAGTTTGTATCTTCGGGTTGCTTACCACTAACAACAAGATATCCTTCGTTCTCTTCGACATTAATATTGCTCTTATCCCATCCTGCAAGAGCAATATCAATTACCCAATTGTTTTCACCAATTTCCACAACATTGTAATGCGGATATCGGGTATCGGACTTATCTCCGCTGGAAACAATTGTTTGAGTAATTAAATCTCTTCCTGCCTTTTTTGCATTTCCACAAAGCATGTCTCCGTAGACTACATGATTTGTATTAAATGTTTCATTAATTAACTTATTAAATGTGTCTTCAAAATTATAACCGTACTTTTTCATTTTTATTCTCCTTTTATTTAAAGCTAGAATTTCAACCTTATAAAGCGTTGAATGGGTGTTGCATCTATATGTATAACGGAAGATGTGGGATTCGAACCCACGGTACACTTACGCGCACACAGCATTTCCAATGCTGCTCCTTCAACCACTCGGACAACCTTCCAAAAGCGGACAGAGAAGGATTCGAACCCTCGGATGGTTTCTAGAACCATCGGCGGTTTAGTAAACCGCAGCATTAGACCACTCTGCCATCTGTCCATAAAATCACTCTTCTATATCGTGATGCTCTTCAGGCATTGGTTCTGGCAATTGTGACCAATGCTTTCCTTGAAGAATTATAAATGCTTCATCAATTAATGATGCTAAAGCAACCGCATCTCCCCTCTTAGTATTAGGATTATAATAACCATCATAATCCCAAAGAAGAATACATGCGTTGCTTATTCGTTGTTCTAGATTTTTAATTTGTTTTTCAAGTTCAATAATCTTATATTCGCTCATGGTAGTTTTCCTAGCAACGACAAATTTTCTTCCTTAAGCATTTCTACTTCTATTCTTAAATCTGCTATTTCTTTTCTAACTTTTTCAAAAATATTATGTCTTGTTCGATCTACTGAATTTTTTTCTTCTTGCATCAAAACATTTAATGCAGTAAGACTATCTTCATCAACTAGAAATGGGTTTTGGTAAATTCTTTTCATTGATTACCTTAATCAACACTTTGGAGTGTCCTTCTTCTGTATTAGAAGATTTTAGTTCTCTGATTACAGGTAAATTAACTCTATCCTTCCACATAGAGGGTGGAAGTTGCATAAAATAACCACCTACAAACAAACAAGGACCACCTTCAAAATCAAACATTGATATTTTGTCGGCAAGAGAGAGATCTTTGTCCATCTCTTCTTTAGAAAATGAAGCAATACGACTATACAGCGAAGGACCTTCAACCGTATAGGTTTCTTCATCCAGTTTGGTTACTATTCTGTCCAAACCGTATCTTGCCTTGTACTTAAAACTGTTGGAGGACATTTTCTACCTTATATTCCCATGCCCAAGGCATGTTAAGAGCATTATACCCATTACCCCACAACATTGCAACCATATTTGCTCTACCTTCGGGATTCATGCTATGACAAAGCACCTTATCAATTTTAATTTTATTATTGACAAGATACTTCACAAAATCCATTCCCGTTGGTTGATAAAACTCTAGATCGTGATCTAGATATGCAATGTCAAAATGAGTGTCTGTAGTCTTAAGAAGACCAACAGCAGCATCGTAACTGGAAACCCATGTAGCATTTACATCAGGATTCTGATTGCGAAACTTATTCCAACGATTCTCATCATCATCAAGAAACAAAATATTCATAACTTCCCGAACTGGGTTCGAACCAGTGACATTGGAGTTAACAGCTCCACGCTCTACCTGCTGAGCTATCGGGAAAAAGATAAGGGGTGTTTCCACCCCCTTTGGTGTTTCCACCTGTTTTATTTAGCGTGAACGGCGTGAACGCTTGCGACCACCAACAGTGAAGTTGGCAGGATCAACAAGTTGAACGCGCTTCATGCTGTAACGGGCATTACCGTCACGACCTTCGGTGCGGACAATACGCCAGTTACCGTAACGCTCGACCTGCTCACGAACATCACTAATGGTTGCGCGGAGATTACGAACTCCGAACAGATTCATTGCGCGATCCTGATTGAGACTGCGACCAGAGGCGAGATAGTTAATAACCGACTTCTTCTTCGTCATTGTAGTAGACATGACAAATTCCTTCGATGGTGTTTCACTAGGATGAAACCGCACAACCCACCATTACAGTTGTTTGGTTTCTACGATTGAAGTGCCTCCAGCAGGGGTCGAACCTGCGACCTATCGGTTAAAAGCCGAATGCTCTGCCAACTGAGCTATAGAGGCATTAAACGGTTTTGTTCTTAACAGTGTACGGTTCTGTACAAAATTAAGAGAGGTTATCCGTAAACCCTAAACGGTTAGTAGTGTATGGGATGATCCGTAAACAGATCCGATACACTGGAAGAATCTCTTCCAAAGACTTCCGCAACCGTCACATTCTCGTTTTAGTTGCAAGGG
>JBEGUW010000082.1:0-2743 GCA_041178665.1 Bacteroidota bacterium | reverse complement strand
CTTGACAAGCACAAACAAAATCTTGACAAACTTCAAAAGACAAACTTTTTTGCTACAGAGTTTATAGAAAACTACAACCAAATAATTTTGAATCTTGACAAAGGACTTAGAAATGGTAACAACAAACAGTGGTTAGTAGGTGACTTGCCGACATTTAATTTTTCAAGTGGTGTTAATCCTTGGACATTAAGTCAAGACATTCCTTACGATCATCCAAACCCATTTGATTTTGTAGAAATTAAGTTACTAAACATTGACAAAGGGGAACTAATTTGGAAATGGGGAAAACCTGAATTAATTACAGAACCTAGTTGGAAAGACTTTGAATATAAATTTAGAGTTGTAAAAGAAAATGACAGATGGAAAATCTCATACTTGCAGGGGTTTGACTTTAAAGAAAGCACATGTTACGGTAGACAACTATGATGATAAAAAACGAACAACGAAGACGTTATAACAGTCCAGAATAAATCCAAACCATGACCAAAACCTCCATCCAAACCCCCGAAGAATATATCGCGCAGTTGCCAGCAGACCGACAAAAAATCGTAGAAGCCATCGCAAACACCCTCTCCGAAAACCTGCCCGAAGGATTTCAGCAAGTAATGAGTTACGGCATGATTGGCTTTGTAGTGCCGCACAGCATTTTCCCCGATGGATACCATTGCAACCCCAAATTGCCACTGCCCTTCATCAACATCGGCTCCACCAAGGCGCACATCGCCCTGCACCACATGGGTCTTTATGGCAGCACTGCGCTACTTGATTGGTTTCAAAGTGAATGGGCCAAACACAGCACCAAAAAACTCGACATGGGAAAAGGTTGTGTGAGATTCAAAAAAGCCGAAGATGTGCCGCTAAATCTCCTAGCGGAACTGGCCAAAAAAATGACGGTCAACGATTGGATACAAACCTATCAAACGCAGTTTAGGTCTGCAAAATCCCAGGGTTAAAAGGCTTCACCGGCGCGTGATTGGCCGCTTCAATGCCCATTGAAATCCATTTACGGGTATCCATTGGCGATATAATCGCATCCACCCACAAACGGGCCGCAGCATAATATGGCGTTGTCTGCGCATTGTATCGGTCGGTGATTTTTGCCAACAACTGCTTCTCCACTTCCGGATCAATGATTTCGCCCTTGGCCTTCAAACTCGCCTTTTCAATTTGCAACAACGTCTTTGCCGCCTGCTCGCCACCCATTACTGCAATCTTCGCTCCGGGCCATGCCACAATCAAACGAGGGTCGTACGCCTTGCCACACATCGCATAATTCCCCGCACCGTAACTGTTGCCCATCACCACCGTAAACTTAGGAACGGTACTATTGCTCATCGCCATCACCATTTTCGCGCCGTCTTTGATGATACCGCCATGCTCACTCCTACTGCCCACCATAAACCCTGTAACATCCTGCAAAAACAGCAAAGGGATTTTCTTCTGATTGCAATTCATGATAAATCGCGCCGCCTTATCCGCACTGTCTGAGTAAATCACCCCGCCAAACTGCATCTCGCCCTTTTTACTCTTTACGATTTCTCTGTTGTTCGCCACGATACCCACCGCCCAGCCATCGATTCGCGCATAACCACATAATATCGACTTACCATAACCCTCTTTGTATTGCTCAAAAACGCCATCGTCAACCATCCTCGAAATCAAGTCTGCACTGTCGTAGGGTTTATTTCGCTCATTGGGTAAAATCCCCCAGATATCCGACATATCCTTTTTGGGTAAAACAGGTTTCACGCGATCAAATCCCGCCTCCTCAAATTTCCCCAGCTTGTCCATGATGTATTTGATG
This sequence comes from Bacteroidota bacterium, assembly GCA_041178665.1. Classification (GTDB taxonomy): domain Bacteria; phylum Bacteroidota; class Bacteroidia; order NS11-12g; family UBA955; genus UBA955. The sequence continues at coordinate 939 of JBEGUW010000082.1, read as the reverse complement.
CGATCCAAACAAGATTTATCGTCGGGAAATTTATCATCTATCACCCCCGAAATCTCGGATTGGGTTGTCGCCCCACCCAAAGTTTCATTGTCCACATCTTCGCCAATCGCCGCTTTTACCAAGTAGCTACCGGCCAAAAATATACTGCCATTGCCTTCTACTATCAGAGCTTCATCGCTCATGATGGGCAAATAGGCCCCGCCGGCGACACAACTACCCATTACCGCGGCAATTTGGGTAATCCCCATGGCGCTCATGTGTGCGTTATTGCGGAACATCCTGCCGAAGTGCTCTTTATCGGCAAAAATCTCATCCTGCATTGGCAAGTAAACCCCAGCACTATCCACCAAATAAATGATAGGCAAGCGATTTTCCATTGCGATTTCTTGGGCGCGTAGGTTCTTTTTTCCTGTGATTGGAAACCAGGCACCCGCTTTCACTGTTGCATCATTGGCAACAATAACGCATTGACGTCCGCTCACATATCCAATACCTGTGACTACACCGCCACCCGCACATCCGCCATGCTCTTGATACATATCGTAACCGGCGAAGGCACCAATTTCGATCCACTCCGAGTTTTCATCACGCAAGTAATCTACACGCTCCCTGCAGAGCATCTTTCCCTTCTCTTTTTGCTTTGCTGCTGCTTTTTCCCCGCCGCCCTCATAAATCTTCTCCAAACGAGATTTTACCAAATCCCAATCTTGCTTGTTGAAATCTTCGTTTTTGTTGAATTGGAGGTCCTGCTTGCTCATACAACTTCGAAAATACGACCAATATAGCTTTATATTCTAGGAAATTTAGCAATGTTGACTTTTTCTTTGTATCTTTGCGCCGCTTAATTCATCTAGAGTCAGTCTTTAATAACGTACTTTCATTGTGCGTTTGCGATAAAAACACTAGCTCAGAAGTGTTTCGCGTAAGACAGTAATCTAA
>JBEGUW010000081.1:0-2991 GCA_041178665.1 Bacteroidota bacterium | reverse complement strand
TCTGAACAATTTGACGATTATTTTGTATTTTTGCAAGGCTAATTATACATCACCGATGTAATTACCCCAATTAGATCAATAAGAACACATGAGGCAGTTAAAAATATCAAAACAATTTACCAATCGCGAAAACAAATCGCTCGACAAGTATCTGAATGAAATTTCAAAGGTTTCCATGATCGACGCCCAGGAGGAAGTTGAATTGGCCCGGAGAATCAGGGAAGGCGACCAAGCTGCGTTGGAGAAATTGGTAAATGCCAACTTGCGTTTCGTTGTCTCTGTGTCTAAGCAATACCAAAACCAAGGACTTACCCTCGGAGATTTGATCAACGAAGGAAATATGGGCTTGATTAAAGCCGCTAAACGTTTTGATGAAACCCGTGGTTTCAAATTCATCTCTTACGCCGTATGGTGGATCCGTCAGAGTATTTTGCAGGCTTTGGCCGACCAAAGTCGTATCGTACGTTTGCCATTGAACAAAGTAGGTAGCTTAGGTAGAATCACCCAAGCATCGGCCCGCCTTGAACAAGAATTGGAGCGCGAACCAACACCTCAGGAAATTGCAGAATCGTTGGAAATTTCTCTTTCTGAAGTAGAAAATGCACTTCGTTCTTCTGGTCGTCACTTAAGCATCGATGCCCCATTGGCAGAAGGTGAAGACAATACATTGTTGGGTGTTTTGGATCAAAACGATGAGCCAAATCCTGACATGCTGTTATTGAACGAGTCGTTGCAGAATGAAATCAACCGTGTTATTTCTACTTTGAGCGACAAAGAGCGTGATGTATTGAAATACTATTTCGGATTGGATGGCAACGCGGCACACACGTTGGAAGACATTTCTGAAAAGGTTGGTCTTACCCGCGAGCGTGTACGTCAGATCAAAGAAAAAGCACTCCGTAGACTGCGCAAATCAAGTAAGAGCAAAATCCTTAAGACCTATTTGGGATAATCAAGAATTCCATTCACAGTGGTAACTGCGATTGCTGTCTTGATATTCATGGCGTTCCTCATTTGGAGATTTCGCAAGTAATTCATAAAGACATTTAGTTCCCAATAAACGAGAAAAGGGGCGCCATGGCGCCCCTTTTCTCGTTTATTGGGTCAGACACTCAGTTCAACCCCAATCGTTTTTATTTTATAATCATTACCGTACCCTTGTAGGCATGCATCGCACCATCCACATAACGGAATGTCACCGCGAACGCATAGACACCCTCCATCACCGGCTCACCTTTGCTATCTAAGCCCTTCCATCCAATGTTTGGATCCTCGGAATAGAACAAAATCTCACCCCAACGATTCATGATCGTCATTCTGTATTTACTAATTCCAAACGATTGATAAGGCTTAAATTCTTCATTCAATCCATCAATATTGGGCGAGAACGCATTTGGTAAATAGAACAACAATTCTGGTTTTAAGAAAATGTTCTTACTAAATGTATCCGCACATCCTGAACTATTGCTAGCAATCAGCATCACCTTAAAATCTCCAGTCCCTTTAAATGACATAAAGAAAGGATTCGACGAAGTTGATGTCTGTCCATCTTGGAACATCCAATTATACGTATCGGTATTTTTACCCGTGAAGGTAAACTTCCAATCCGTTTCAAGTCCGCGCGATAACAGGTATTCAGCATCAAAATTGGCGACTGGCTTTGGCAGCACAGTAATTGGATATGCCGCAGTGGTCGTTACACAGCCTTTATCCGACGTCACCGTAACCGTAACTCCATAGCTACCATCCGTTGCATAGCTGTGTTTAGGATTCGAAATATTCGCAGTTCCGCCATCGGCAAAATTCCAACTATAAGAAGAAATCGAACCTCTATTTACTTTCGCGGCAGCATTAAACTGAATGGGCGCTAGAGCACAAGCATTGGCTCCAGAAACAATCACAGAAGGATGTTCATTCACTCGCAACACCAACGTTTTCTCTGTGGCACATCCTTTATCCGATATCACTTTCAACTTCACAGGATAGTCGCCAGTATCAGGCATAGTCTGAGACGATACAGCTTTTGTACTCGCCACTGGAATCCCTTTGACATACCAAGTATATGCAACACCCGTTGCGGAATTCTCCTGCGTGATGTTACTCGCTACAAACGAATTCCCAACCAAACACTGCTCCAAGTTATTCATCGCAAAATTCGCCACCGGCACGGGCCAAACATTCACTGTTTTAGTTAAAGAATCTGAACATCCAGCTGACGTCGTAATTACTAGTTTGACATCAAATTTACCGGCTGACAGATATCCTTTGCCAGTAATATTCTTGGCCGTACCCGTTGTTCCATCTCCCAACGTCCACTTGCTAGTATAGGTACTTCCAAAAACCGTATTGTCGGTAAAGGCAAACAAATGACCACCCAAACAAGCCGTATCCTTACTTGTGATAAACGATGTTACCGGCGATGCAACCACATTCACAACCTCAGATGTTGAATCAAAACAACCTTCATTGGATTCAATGCTGTGGAAGATGCGGAAAGTACCAATAGAAGTAAAAGAATGAACAAAGGAATCACCCGCTCCGCTTGCGCCATCACTGGTTTTCCAAACGTGAACACCTGCTGTTCCAGCAAATGGATACTTCTGTTTGAAAATAAATTTATTCCCGGTTAAACATTGCGTTTTTCCATTGATTGTAATATCTGCCTGTGGCATTGGATACACTTGGACCTCCCGCTGGAAAGAATCCAAACACCCATCGGTAGTACTTGCAATAATTCTAATCCAATATTTACCAGGACTGCTAAATTTCTTATTCAATACAGTTTTTGCCAAATTCATCGTACCATCTTGATACTTCCACGCCGCTTTTGTTGTCAATGTCGCATTTTTCGGCACAGTACTCGCATCATCTAAATTAAAGAAGTTTCCCGCGAAACAGGTACTACTGTCGGTGACTACAAAATTGGCCGTTGGTTCCGGATTGATGAGCACCTTGACCGTATCAATATCTGAGCAACCAAATGAAGATGTG
>JBEGUW010000080.1:0-21731 GCA_041178665.1 Bacteroidota bacterium | reverse complement strand
TGCCGGGGGATTTGGTGCGCGACAATGAAAATTTGGATGAGGCGGCAGCTCGTGTGTTGAGAGAATTGACAGGATTAACAGGGATTTTCTTACAGCAGTTCCAAGCATTTGGCGATCCATTGCGTATCACAAAAGCAAAAGACAGGGCTTGGTTGAAGGGTGTGAGGCAGGATCCAGACGCTCGAGTAATTACGGTGGCCTATATGGCTTTGATTGAAAGTAGTAAGGTGGAAATTCAGCCGGGTTCGTTTAGCAAAGGGGCGGTTTGGTTACCCATTGGCGAGATTCCTGAGTTGGCGTTCGACCACAATGAGATTTCTGAAGGTGCGTTGATGGCGTTGCGTGAAAAGGTTCAGATTCAGCCGATTGCGTTTGAATTGTTGCCGGAAAAATTTACGATGAGCGATTTACAGGCGTTGTATGAGACCACTTTGCAGCGGGATTTAGACAAGCGTAATTTTAGGCGTAAGATGTTGAATTCTGGAGTGATTGCAGCTTTGCCGGAAAAGCAACATGGCGTAAGTAATAAGCCGGCGCGATACTATGTTTTCAATAGAAATCTGTTCGAAAATAGCCCGTTGGGGTTTGTGAACCTCAAAATGGAGGGCTCTTTCACATTGTTTAATTAAGATTACCGTCGATTTTCATGGATAAACCGTAACTTTGCGGCTCATTTTTCGTATATAATGCTTTCAGTTTCAAATCTTTCTTTGCGTTTTGGTAAGCGCGTTTTGTTTGAGGAGGTCAACCTCAAGTTCACCAATGGCAACTGCTATGGAATTATCGGTGCCAATGGTGCGGGTAAATCTACATTTTTAAAGATTTTATCAGGAGAAATCGAACCCAATACGGGCTCGGTCGACATCGAACCTGGCAAGCGTATGGCTGTGTTAAGTCAGAACCACTTTGCGTTTGATGATTATCCGGTTTTGCAAACCGTAATCCGTGGTCATCACAAATTGTGGTCGATTATGGAAGAAAAGGAAGTGTTGTACGCCAAGGAGGATTTTTCTGAGGACGATGGCATGCGCGCGAGTGAGTTGGAAGGTGAGTTTGCGGAGATGGATGGCTGGAATGCTGAGAGTGATGCAGCGCAGTTGTTGAGTAGCTTGGGCATCGAAGAGCAGTTTCACGAGTATTTGGTGAAGGATCTGAATGGTAACCAAAAGGTTCGAGTGTTGTTGGCTCAGGCGTTGTTTGGCAATCCAGATGTGTTGTTGATGGATGAACCTACCAACGATTTGGACGTTGATACGATTCGTTGGCTGGAAGAATTTTTGGCGATTTTCGAAAATACGGTATTGGTTGTAAGTCATGACCGTCACTTTTTGGACAATGTTTGTACGCACGTGTGCGATATTGATTTTGGTAAGATTCAGATTTTCAGCGGTAACTATACATTCTGGTATCAGAGTTCTCAGTTGGCGTTACGTCAGAGATCGGATCAGAACAAGAAGTCGGAGGACAAGAAGAAGGAATTGCAGGAGTTCATCGCGCGATTCAGCGCCAACGTAGCTAAGAGTAAGCAGGCCACGGCGCGTAAGAAGATGTTGGAGAAATTGAACATCGAAGAGATTCAGCCGAGCACAAGAAAGTATCCTGGTATCATTGTAAAGCAGGGCAGAGAAGTGGGCGATCAGATTTTAACGATTGAGAATTTGAGTGCCAAAGCAGAGTCGGGGGAGGTGTTGTTTAGCAATATCAACTTTACGGTGAGCAAGGGCGATAAGATTGCATTTATCAGTCGTAACACATTGGCTTTGAATCAGTTTTTCAAGACTTTGTGGGGCGAAGTGAAGCCGGCAACGGGGGAATTTAACTGGGGAGTGACGGTCACGATGAGTAATTTGCCGAACGAAAACGCGCAATTTTTCATGGAGAAAATCAACTTGGTGGATTGGTTGAGGCAGTATTCGGTTGAGAAGGACGAGACGTATGTCCGCGGATTTTTGGGTCGGATGTTATTCAGCGGCGAGGAAACCCAGAAGATGTGTACGGTGTTGAGTGGGGGAGAAAAGGTGAGATGCATGCTGAGTAAGTTGATGTTGGAGAATCCGAATGTATTGTTGTTGGACGAACCTACCAACCACTTGGATTTGGAGAGTATTCAGGCGTTGAACAACGGTTTGGTGGATTATGCAGGGGTGGTATTGTTCCATTCGCATGACCAAGAATTTATCAATTCGATTGCCAATCGTATCATTGAGATTACGCCGAACGGCATCATCGACAAGTATATGAGTTACGAAGAATTTGCAGAAGATGCGCAGATTAAGGAGAGAAAAGCAGAACTTTACAAACTATAAATAAATAATTTGACATGATAAAGCAATTATTAATCATTCCGGTATTGGCCTTGGGTCTATTGGCCGGTTGCGGTGAAAAAATCGACACCAGTAAAAATTTGAAAACGTCTGAGGATTCTTTCAGCTATGTTTATGGCTATGAAACTGCAAAGCGTATGAAGCAGCAGGGCATTGATGCGTTGGACTATGGTAGTTTCTTACGTGGAATCAAAGAAGGTTTCTCAAAAGACAGTGGTTTGGCGATTAAAGAGGATGTGATGGGCAAAGTGTATCAGGGTTTTGTGCAAGGGGTTCAGGACAAGAAGATCAAGGTGTTGCAAAAGGAAACCAACGATAAGTTGGCTAAGTTGAGCAAAGAGCAGGGTGTGAGCCCATTGGCTGCCAAGGGGTATTACAAAGAATTGAAAAAGGGAAGCGGAAGCATTCCTGGTGTTTACGATAGCGTATTGTGTTATTTCATCATCAAAAATGGCAAGGGTAAGGTATTTCAGGACAATCGCAAGGATAAGAAGCCATTTATGGGAACCATCGAGAGTTTGAAGTTGCCACCATTGGAAGAGTCGTTTGGTAAAACTGCCAAGGGCGGATCATTTGAGATGTATATTTCTAACGTGGAATATCCTTCATTGGCTCGTATGGCGGGAACTTTTGATGATATGTATGGCATTACTGTGATTGAGGTGGAGTTGTTGGATGTTAGACCGGGGCAGAAGCCAACGGCGATGCCATCGACTGAAGGATTGGATTACATTCCACCCCCAGCAGGTAAATAATCCGCGCAAGAAATTGGATTAAATTGAAAGGGGCGGCCATTGGCCGCCCCTTTTTTATGGATTTACCCTTTTCAGGAAACTGTTGGATGGTTAGTTGCTTCTCAAATGAGTTAACGCCTCAGTTGATGAATTCCAATCAACGTCCAACCGACAATCATGAGGACGCCTCCCACAGGGGTGATGGCTCCGAGTTTACGCAAGGCAGGGGATAGGATTTCATTCAGCGCGAGAATCCAAAGGGATACGCTGAATATGAATGAACCAAGAATTATTAGTTTGATGTATAATCCTTTTATTGTGGGGGCGATGTTTGCAATGGCGAGTAAACCCAATCCATTCAGCGCGAAATACAGCGATGCGGTTTTCCAAACCTCGAGGTAACGCAAGGAAATCGAACCTTCCAGTGTGTGTGCACCCATGGCTCCTAGGGCAACGGTGGTGGCAATCATCAAGCAGCCGAGGCCAATAAGTTGGTTAGTTTTCATGTGATTTTATTTTGAAATGATGACTGCTTCTCGGGTGCGGGTCGGTGCCGGAGGCGGTGTTACTGTAATGCCAAACGTAATCCACATCGGCATCAAAGGCACACTGGCAATTTCTTTGTATTGGGTGTTGAGCAAATTCTGAGCATTTACCCAAATGGAATACTGGTATGGCCATTTTATTGGTGCTGGAGTTTCATCAGGCAAATAAGTTAATCCGGTGCCTTTGATGATCCGTTTCACTTGATAAGCCAATCGCATATCCAACATCGAATATCCACTGCCGGCATCAAAACCCGCGGCACTACGTTGCATAAAACGATACTGCGTAGTCAATTGCACGCCATACTTGGTTTGTAGATTCAGCGATGCTATGTATTGATTGGGCAAGAAATTAACGGCATATTGAGAATAGCCCTTCATTTTCACTTTGTGACTCAACTGTCGCAACTGCGTTGCACCAAGCGTCCATCGAATCGAAAGTAATCCTAGTTTTTCTAGTGGTGACGCATAATTGATGTTTTTGTTGCCTACCATTCTGCATTCAAAGCCTTCAATCATGAAGTTAGTGCCCATCAAATTGACAGGTTGCCAAGGAGCGGATAATGAATCTTTAATACGATCGATCATTTGCTGCTGTGTTCTGCGAAAAACACCCGCTTGGACATAGATTTTTTGTCCCGTTTTGCGCAGGCCCATTTCGATTGTGCGGGCAGATTCGGGCAATAAACCTGGGTTGCCAACATTCGATGGGCCGCTATAAAATAAATCGGTGAATGTAGGTAGTCGCTGTCCGGTACCCCAAGAAGCAAAAAAGTTCAGTTTGGGTCGGCCCATGTGTCTCTGATGGAGCAAAGCGACCAGCAGATCCGCACCAGGATAGAGTCTCTGTCCTGTTTCCTTGCTGTATAATCGATACACGCCGAAGTTTACTTTAACTCCGGGAAGGGGGTTGGTCGCGATATCGACATAGTTGCCATAAAAGGTGCGATCGTGGTTGCCTAAATTGCTGCTTTCCATCCACTCCTTGCGCGCTTCAACGCCGAGCGCCATTTGCCAAAATTCCCCAGATACGTTGTACGTAATTTCGGGCATGAAGGTGGTGCTGTTGTGGAAATTCTGATATAAGGCGGGGTTAGTTCGCACAAAAACATAGTGGTCGTTGTTGTATCGGGCATTGATTTTGGCTTCTAGCTGACCCGTTTTCAACTTTTTTATCGCCCCGAATGATCCCAATTGGGTATTCACCGTTTCAAAGGAGTTTTTATCTGCTGGTGCTGCGTAGAAACCGTTGGCGCCAAAGGCGTTGTGGATGATTCCGCCCAAGAAATACAGTTGGATATCGGATTCTTTTGAGGGGATTGAGCTGAGTTTTACACTGCTGCGGAAGGTGCGAAAATCGGTGTTATGTCGGTAGCCATTGCCTTGGTCGTATCCCGCGCTCACCCATCCTTGTACATTGTTGCCCTGCAATCCTGCCATAAGTCTTACGCCTTTGTTGTTGTAGGTGCTATTCGATGCGGTGTCTTTGTCGAACCCGCTACCCACGTAGGTTGTGGCATAAATACCGGGATTGGCAGATTTTATGGTGACGATATTCACCACACCGCTGAGAGCATTGATTCCATATCTGCGGGCTGATGCGCCTTTGATGACTTCTATTCGTTCGATGGCTTCCGGCGGTACCATCAAATTGAGCATATGATGTCCGGTTTGGGGGTCGGTAAGACGTACGCCATCAATCAGTACCAACACTTGGTCGAATGTGCCTCCTTGAATTTGGATATCGGCTTGGACGCCGTTCGGACCTCTTTGCCTAAGGTCTACGCCTTCGATGTAACCGAGCAATTCAGCGGTCGTTTGCACGGGGATATTGGCAATGTCTTTGCGTGTTAGGATGGTAATATTGCTGCCGAGGGCACTCGCTGCGATGTTGAGTTTTCCGGCTTTGATTTCAATACCCATCATGGTTTCACCGGTTTGGGCGAAGGTGGATTTTGCGTAAAAAAGGGCGCATAATAATGCGCCCTTTTTGATAGTATCTAATCTCACAGTGAATTAAGTTAGTTGTTTTGTGCCTTTTCGATGCCTTTCAATAGTAAAGAGCGGTGTGCTTTGGTTTCGGCAGTGCCAGGATTTGCTTTCAACATTTCTTGGATGCGAGTGATTTCGCCATACATCGCCGCTTTGGAAATTGCATCGTAAGGGTTTTTTTCTGCCTGAAGCGCTCCAGCGAGCAACGTCTCGACATACATTTCTTGCAAAATCATGCGGTGGCTATTGACCATGCTTTTTAGATCTTCCATGAAAATGGCATTGGTTAATGCACCCATCATGTCGGTCAATACGTAGCGGTTGCCGTATTCTTTGGTGTCCGAAATACGCAACAATGTTTTTGGGTTCAGCAAATGAGCCAAGACATCGGCTTGCATTCTTGAAACGCGATTCATCATTTTTGGGTCCTCTTCTTTTGCGAAAAATCCAAATCCACGTCGCTGTTGTTGTAAGAATGGAATCAAATCAGAAGGCACTTCCATTGCGTTTGGCGCAAATGCATATTTAGCCAAGGCTTCCATCGCACGTTTTTGTTGAAAATGGGGGATTGGTTCGTAAGGTTGGGGCGCATTGGGTTGGTTCGGGAATGGACGGTTGACGTATACGCCGCCGATGTAGCGACTCATGATGCCCACCATCGAAGAGTAAGCGCCGCTCAAAGATGCGTAAGCACCCACCATCGCTTGGTAGCTGATTTCGCCATCGGTATGGGTTGCACGCAAATTTTTCATCAATTCTTGGGTCATTTCGATGCGCTCAATACCGTAACCCACTGCATCGCTCGACAAATCGTTGATCATCACGCGTGGGTCGATCCCTTTGCCCGGAGAACGCATATCGTCGGCATCATTTCCAAATGTCAATTTGGGGTCGATGCACTTTTCTAAGATCGCTTTAAGTCTGGCTGATTCGGCAGCTTCATCATCCAAACCTTGACTGTAACCGTATTCGATTGCCCACAAATCGTAGGGTCCGGGTTCGGTCTGACAGTATTGAACATTGGTTTTCTTCTTATTTAAGTTGATTGCGGGGTAGTCCATCACCGAGCCAATTAAACCTGTTTTGTAGGTAAGATTTGGGTCGGCCAATTCCTCTGGTGTATGCAATTGAGAGGCCTTCATGTTGTGCATCAAGCCCATGGTGTGACCCATTTCGTGCAAAACGAGGTAGTGAATTGATTCGTTGATCAAGCGAGTTTTATCCACGTCGGTGGCCCCTTGAGCTGCAAGTATCGCGTTAGCAAACATGTGTTCGTTGTGCAAGCAATCGGCGGCATAGCATCCTTTGAATGGATTATGGTTGGCCTGACTATTTTGAAGTTCTTTTTCCGTTTCTTGAATAATTTCCGCAGGGGTTAGCGCCTGTCCACCATCGGTTTTAAACAATTTTTGTGCGCGATAACGATTGGTTAAGAATACATATTCGAACATGATATCGGCACCCAAGATTTCGCCTGAGCGAGGATTGGTAAAGCTTGGGCCATAACCACCAAACGGAGGATTGGGAGATGAGGTCCATCGCAAAACGTTGTAGCGAATATCGCCTGCATCCCAAGTAGCGGTATCGGGTTGCTCAAAAACTTGTACGGCATTCAAAAATCCAATCGGTTCAAAGGCTTTGTTCCACTGCAAAGCGGCTTTTTTTATGGTTTCGCGATATTCTTTTGGTGTGGTGTTTTCGATCCACCAAACGATAGGTTTTATTGGCTCCGACAATAGAGCTGTAGGGTCTTTCTTTTGCAAATCCCAACGGTGAATTACATCGCGGTAATTGGTTGCATTGGGTGATGTCATATCGTTCACTTGGTCGGCAAAATATCCCACACGCGGATCATCTTGTCTAGATTTGAAGTTGTTTTTTGGCGCGGCAAGGATGCTGTGTTGCAACTCGATCGATACAGAGCGGGGGTCGGCGATGTCTTCTCCACCGCCCATAGGTGCTGGGTTGTCGTATACATAACGAACCACCAAGTCCGTGTTTTCTGGGTAATTCTTTATTTTGATGTACTGCGTTTTTCCTTTGGCAAGGTTACCCAATTTGAAGCCTTCTGCGCCTGGGCGACCGCCTTCTTTTATTTGATGCAATTTCTCAGACAAGAAAAGTTCGTCGGCATCGATTAGGTAATCGCCAGTTTTCTTGTTTTCTGCTAGGATTTTTTCAAAGGCAAGGGGTGCATCGGAGACGTTGGCTTCTTGACTTTTGGCAAGTGGGCTGCTTGGGTTGAAATAGTAGTTGGTGTTGATTTGGCTAAATTCTAGGTTGCCATAGAATTTGGTGATTTTAAAAATGCGCGAATCGCGATATTGACCTCGGTGAAGTCCGGCGGCGATGACCCCATTTTCGGTGTAGGCAAAGTGAATGAATTCTGTATTGAGTTGTTTGGCGTTCACCAGGAGGTATAATTTGCCATCGGTACTATCTTGATAAAGAGGGAATAGCCCGTCAGTTTTGACACAATTTTTGGTTTTGCTTTCGATGGTAGCCGCTTTGTCTTTGGGTTTATCGGTTCCGGGTGCGGCAGATTCTGCAGCGGGAGCGGGGGTTGCACCTTTTTGTTTTTTAGGCGGTTTGTTACCGAGGACAGGGGCGATGGCGCAGGCGATGGCCACTACAACGACGATAGATTTTTTCATAAACAGTGTCGCAATTTAACACAAATTGCGTGGTATTTGATGGGTTTTCCGGTTTGTATATGGATGGAAATTTCCATAATTCATTTGAAATTGCAACAATAATTGCTATATTTGCACCCCTTTCCGGGGTTGTTTCCAACCCTTGTAGCCTTGGAAAGTAATGCATGCGTAGCTCAATTGGATAGAGCATCTCACTACGGATGAGAAGGTTTGGGGTTCGAATCCCTACGCGTGCACCAAAAGCCATCTAATTTAGGTGGCTTTTTTGTTTGGGATTTACACCATTTGTCTATTGATTTCCAATCTTTATTGTATTTTTGAGTTTATGGTAAAATCGTTTACTCGCAGATTCTTTTTATTTTATGTGTTGTTGATTGTGGGGGGATTGAAGGCGCAGGGGTTGATGAATGGGTCCATGCCTCATCGAGTTTTGGCAAATCCTCAAATGGTTGTTTTCAAGGAAAGTGAGCGGCCCAGCGCCGAACAATGGCCATTGGTGGTGTCAAAATTGGGCAAATACACATCGCAAAGTGAATGGAAAAAGTACCAAGAAATTTCCGATGATTTGGGTCAGACCCACTATCGTATACGTCAATATTATCAGGGGGTTCCCGCTTTTTTATCGATGGGTATCGTTCATACAAAACAAGGGCAAATTTTGTCGGTAAATGGCGATTTTGTTTCGGAATCTCAGTTTTCAGGCAAAAAAGTGTTGGAAGAGGCATCGGCGTTGAAATTGGCATTGACTTATTTGCCGGCGAGTAAATATTATTGGGAGGATGCAGGTCAGAACGAAGCGCTTCAAATGGCGACAGGAAATGCGGATACCACCTATTTTCCGAAGGGAAAGTTGATTTATATCTCTCCAGGGTTGGGTTTGGGAGGTACGCATCGACTTTGTTATCAGTTTGACGTGATGGCGAGTGAACCGTTGGCAGGGAAGTCGATTTTTGTGGATGCGGAGACCGGCGAGATTGTCGCATCGAACGATTTGATTTTGCATGGCGATAGCAAGGGGACGGCGGCCACGAAATACAGTGGGTCGCAGAAAATCATTACGGATAGCACGTCTACAACCAATTTTCGACTTAGGGAAATGGGCAGAGGTACCGGCATCGAAACGTATAATTTAAAGAAGGGGACGACATATTCAGGCGGGGTTGATTTTACGGATGCCGACAATACTTGGAATAATGTGAATGTAGATAAAGATGAGGTGGCAACGGATGCGCATTGGGGTGCGGAGATGACGTATGATTATTTTATGAATGTGCATTCAAGGAACAGTTACGACGGAAATGGTGCGAAGATCTTGAGTTATGTCCATTACAATTCGAATTATAACAATGCATTTTGGGATGGTGTTCGTATGACATATGGAGATGGAGATGGGACTGCATTTACGCCACTTACTTCTCTCGATGTGTGTGGTCATGAAATCGCCCATGCAGTGACAACAAATACCGCGAATTTGGTTTATAGTTACGAGAGCGGTGCTTTGAATGAGAGTTTCAGTGATGTTTTTGGTCAGACCATTGAGATTTGGGCCCGTCCAACGAAGTTCAATTGGAGAATTGGGGAAGACATTACGCCATCGGGCAATGGAATTCGGAGTATGGTGAATCCTAATTTATTTAGTCATCCCAAATATTATAAAGGCGTGAGTTGGTATGCCGGTGCAGGCGATAATGGGGGTGTCCACATAAATAGCGGCGTACAGAATTACTGGTATTATTTGATTGCAAAAGGAGTTACTGGAACCAACGAGAAGGGAAATGCGTTTAAGATTGATTCGTTGGGGATTGATAAGGCAGCGAAGATTGCATATCGCAATTTGAGTGTTTACTTGACAAGCAGTTCCATGTATGCTGATGCGAGGACATTTAGTATTTTATCGGCAGCGGATTTATATGGTCAGTGCAGCAATGAAGTGATTCAGGTTACCAATGCTTGGTGGGTTTGCGGCGTGGGTAATAAATATGATTCGGCCTATGTGAAAGCCAATTTTGCGGGGGATACGGTGGCATGCACGACGGGTAAAACGATGAATTTTTTGAATTATTCGGAGAATTACAAGGCGAGTAAATGGTATTTTGGCGATGGTGGGACGGCAACGACTACGAATACATCGCATGCATATGCTAGTTATGGAAATTTCACGGTGAAGTTGGTGGTGGATGGATGTTTTAAGGGAAAGAAGGATTCGATAACGAAGGTTCAGTATGTGAAGGTGGATAGCACTTTTGATATTTGTAAGGCATTTTTATTGCCTAAGACGGGGACGGATAGTGCTGTGGGCTGTCGGGGGTTTGTTTATGACGAGGGCGGCGAGGGCAATTATATTGCTAATCAGATTGTAAGATTTAAATTGAAGTTGCCGGGCGCGGACAGTATTCGATATCGCTTTAGGGTATTGGACTACGAGGTGGGTTTTGATTCGTTGGTGATGTACAAGAATTCGGTGGCGGGCGCGAACCGATTGGGTCAGTTTTCGGGTAGTACTTTGCCGATGGCGGGTGCTTGGAATACGATTTCAGGGAATGCTTTATGGTTTATTCAGTATAGTGATCAGCTGCTTACGGGCAAGGGATTTAAGGTTGAATATGAGGGTGTGTTTAAGGCATTGGATGTTCGATTGCGCAAGGATACGGTTGTGTGCAACGGTAGACCGGTGTTGTTGTCTGCGGCCGCCGCAGGCGGCCGCAGTACCCCCTATACTTATTCATGGTATGGAACAGGGGTTTCCGGGGGTGGCAAAACACAGGTTGTATTCCCCGCGGCTACGCAGCAATTTTCAGTGGTGCTTTGGGACGGTTGTGCATTGAAGAATGATACCGCCATTCAAACGATTTATGTCAAACCGCCCCTAACCGTAAAAATCATGCAAGCCGATACCGCCGTATGTATCAGTGATACCATGTTCCTGGCCGCAAAAGCTTCTGGTGGCGACACCGCAGGCTATAAATATCAATGGTCGAATGGTATGGGGACTTCACCTTTAGCATCCATCATTCTAACAGATACAGTAAAAGTTTATCTCACACTAACAGATGGTTGCACAGTGGTTTCGGCGACGGACAGTGCTCGTTTGGATACCTATTTGCCATTGATTATGTCGGTGTCAAACGATACGTTGATTTGTCAAGGCCGGACTGCTGATTTAGCGTCGACGATCAAAGGTGGTAACCGACTTCATGGTGGAGGCGCTTATTCTCTGGTATGGAGCAATGGGGTAAAGGCTTCGGTGATTACGGTGGGGCCGTCGGTAACGACAACCTATTATGTCACGGGGAGTGAAGGTTGTTCGCCAGATGTGTACGACTCGGTGAAAGTTACGATGCGAAATCCATTGTTTTTGAGCGCGGTGAGAGATACGGTTTTATGTCATGGCGAGAAAATGTCGGTTAGCCTTTTGGATTCCGGCGGACTTGCATCGAACAGAAAAATCGTTTGGGACAGCATTGGTTTAGTTGGTAATTCTGTGGTTGTGAATCCATTGGCTGTAGGAAAAACCTTATATCGCGTTCATGTGGAAGATGGTTGTACGGTATTGAATGACACGTCGATTTTTACGGTTGATAGGCTTCCGGCAATTACGGGAAGCATCGCATTGAGTGATTCTATATTGTGTTATGGCGATTTAACAACGGTTCAAATTACAGTAGGCGGCGGAAGGTCATTGACAATGAGCTGGTTTTTGGATGGGGTGCAAATTTCCGCTTTGAGTGTTTTGGATACCCCGTTATTGAGTAAAACATACCGATTGGTGGTGAGTGATGGTTGTTCGATTCCATATAGTGATTCGGTGAAGGTGGTTGTTGCGCCATCGAAGATAAATTTGAGTTTGGGTACGCATGATTCTTCGATTTGCGCGGGCAGTTCGGTGGGATATTTATCGGTGAATGGCACGGGTGGATTTGCGCCTTTAACGTATCAATGGGACGATCCGATGAAACAAACCACGGCGAAAGCCACGGGATTGGGAAAGGGGATTTATGTTTTGCGGGTGAAGGACGCCCAGGGTTGTTTGGATTCTTTGGGATTGTTTATCAACGAGTTTCGTTTGCGTATGAATCCGTTGAGGGATACTGTGATAGCTCGGGGTACTTTGGCGAAATTGTATGGGTACAATGGTTCCAATTGGCGTTGGTTGCCCAAGCAGTTTATGGTATCATCAGATACTTTGGAGACGGTTTTTGTAAGGCCTACGGATAGTATGGTTTATACTTTGTTGGCATTGGATAGCAACGGTTGCTTGTTCCGGGATACCGTTTGGGTTAAGGTTGTAGATCCTGAGTTGGTTAGGATTCCGAATTTGATTACGCCGAATGGGGATATCGACAACGAGTATTGGGATTTGACGGAATTGTTTGAATACAATAAGCGTTTGGTAAACATTTATAATAGGGCTGGTGAGTTGGTTTATCATTCTGATGCGTATCAAAACGACTGGAACGGAAAGGATGCGAGCGGTGCTGAGTTGCCAGTGGGAATTTATTTCTATCACATGAAGCACAATAAGACGGGGGAGGAGCATCGCGGTTTCATTCAGATTATGCGTTAAGGAATTCCGGGAAATTGAGATGGGTTTAACGGAGGCGTTTTATGAGTTTTTTATTGGGTTATCGGCCAATAATCAGAAGTCGTGGTTTGATGAAAATCGCGGCAGGTACGAGCGCGACGTGAAGGCGTTGTTTTTAGAATTCGTCACTTCGGTTTTAGCTAAAATGTCGGCGATTGACCCTCGTTTTGAAGGATTGGAGGCCAAGCAATGTATTTTTCGGATCAACAAGGACGTTCGATTTTCGAAGGATAAGTCGCCCTATAAATTGCACTGTGCGGCCGCGATTCAGATTGGCGGGAGGAAGGAAATGGGTGCGGGCGGACTATATATTCAGCTGGGTCCAGAGGAGTGTGGGATATACAGCGGGATCTATATGCCGGAGAAGGAGGAGTTATTCCGGATTCGGGGCTTAATTGCAGGCGATTTGGAGGGTTTTAATCGAGTGATAACAGAGACGTCGTTTGTGCAGTATTTTGGCGAGGTAAGAGGTGAAAAGAACAAAAGGATTGATACGATGTTGGGGATGGCGGCGGCAACGCAGCCATTAATATTTAACAAACAATTTTACATTCAACACTCCGTGGAAGCGGAGGATACTTTGCGTTTGGATTTTGATGATTACGTGGTGGAGGTATGGAAAGCGAGCCGGGGATTCAATGATTTTCTCAAGGGCTAAAAGTCTGGTTTTTTAACAAAAAAAATGACATCTAAAGTCGGGTTAAATATCAGACTTTTTTATGCCAATTTTTACAAACCGAATCCTTTGCCTAACTTTGCTAGGCAAATCAGCAGAAATATCAATGGCAATCGAAATAAAAGTACCGGCACCAGGCGAATCAGTGAGTGAAGTGACAATCGCCAATTGGTTGGTGAAAGAAGGAGATTGGGTGGAAATGGATGCCCCGTTAGCGGAGTTTGAAAGCGACAAAGCAACGTTTGAAGTAAATGCAGAAAAAGCAGGTGTAATCGAAAAACTGATTGGAAACATCGGTGATACCATTGCTATTAATACCGTAATCGCTGTTATCAATACCGATGCTGCTCGTCCAGCAAGTGCAGAAGTAGCCCCAGTAGCGAAAACCGAATCGCCTAGTTCCTCTGCCGCAGCCGTGCCAGCAGGTTCAAATGCTAATAAATCAGAAGTAACCACTGCTTCAGCGGATGCCAAAAGCAATAGCGTAGCAGATGTAAATAATCATAGTGCACCAGATTCAGACTGGTCATTGGTATCTCCGGTGGCTGCCCAATTGTTGCAACAATATAATATCACCCCAAGTCAGGTTAAAGGTACTGGTGCTGGCGGACGTGTGACGAAAGTAGACGCTTTAGAAGCCATCGTAGCGATGGGTGGAGTTATGGCCCAATCAACGGGTGGCGCGCGCAGTGAACGTCGCGAGAAGATGTCTAACCTGCGTAAAACCTTGAGCCGTCGACTTGTAGCCGTGAAAAATGAAACCGCCATGCTTACCACTTTCAATGAGGTAAACATGAAGCCAATCATGGATTTGCGTGCTCAATACAAAAAGAAATTTGAAGAAACCCACGGTGTAGGACTCGGATTTATGAGCTTCTTTACCCGCGCTTGTTGTATATCGTTGATGGAATGGAAAGCCGTGAATGCGAGCATCGAAGGCGAAGAGATTGTTTATCATGATTATTGCGATGTGTCAATTGCAGTGAGTGCTCCCAAAGGATTGGTGGTGCCTGTAATTCGTAGCGCCGAGAAATTGTCTTTGGACGAAATTGAAAAGGAAGTGAAACGTTTGGCCACCAAAGCCCGCGATAATAAATTGAGTTTGGATGAGATGACCGGCGGAACATTTACAATCACCAACGGTGGTGTTTTTGGTTCAATGATGAGCACCCCGATTATCAATGCCCCTCAAAGTGGAATTTTGGGAATGCATAACATCGTTGAGCGTCCCGTGGTTGAAAACGGACAGATTGTAATTCGCCCCATGATGTACTTGGCATTGAGTTATGATCACAGAATCATCGATGGTCGTGAAAGCGTCAGTTTCCTAGTTCGCGTGAAGCAATTGCTTGAAAATCCAGAAATGATGTTCGATGGCAAAAAGCCGGAAGAACGCGTATTGGGATTGTAATTCTTCCATCATCCGCGAAGCGGAGGTGCCTTATTTTAGTTTACAGCAGAATAGCTCTGATCAGTTAAACAGAACTGGTCTCGAGAATACAATGGTGCACGTTTTCGTGTTCAATTTCGTGACGTACGCGATCTTTAATGGCCTCTTGTTCTGAGGCAGTCAATGTGTCATCCATCATAAGATGTGCCGTCATCGCATTTCTGGTAGTGCTTAACGCCCAAATGTGTAGGTGTTCGATGCTCTTTACCCCTGGAATTTGAAGTATCCGCTTTTCTACAACGGTGATGTCGATGCCCTCAGGAACCCCATCCAAGCTCAACCGAAAACTCTGCCTGAAAATATTTAGCGTCCCAACCAGTATTACCAAGCAAACGAGAACACCCAGTATGGGGTCGATCATTTCGATGCCTGTATAAGTAATTAATAATCCGCCAATCAATACAGCCAAACTGACACCGGCATCGGCGGCCATGTGTAAAAACGCAGATCGGGAGTTGAGTTCGCTATTGCTTATGAACAAGAGTGCTGTTAACGTATTGATCACAACTCCTACACCAGCCACCCAACTCACCGTGCTTCCTAATGTGGGTTCGGGGTGGGAGAATCGGACATAGGCTTCGTGTCCCATTGAAGTGATTGCAATAAAAAGCAAGATACAGTTCGCTAACGAAGCAAGAATTGTGGCCTTTGAAAAACCGTATGTATAAATGTTTGTGGGTTGTTTGGCCGCCATCGTAAATGCAACTAGACTAATCACCAAACCAGCCACGTCGCCCAGATTATGCCAAGCATCAGCGAGCAGTGATAAGCTATTGATTTTTAATCCGTAGCCAAATTCAACAGCCACGAAAATGAGGTTTAAAGCAATTCCCCAAAGGTATTTGGGACCCATGTTTTCTTGTGGTGCGCTGTGACTGTGATTGTGCATTGTTTGAATATGTGAAATTAGCGATTTAAGACCGGTTTACACTGCATCAGCCCGGGGACCAAGTAGATTTTGCCGGTTTTTAATTCCTGACAGCGGAAGCGGGTACGCATTTTTTCTAGTTTCATGAATCGTCTGCCATCCTGCGTTTCAAAAATTTCATTTGATGGAATTTCTTCCACAAGCATATGTTCTTGCGAGGCGTCGTAGTTTCTTAATGTCCGTACCAAGTTGGCATCGGTACAACTGCTGGCTTTTGGGTTTTTTAGGTAACGATTTAGCGCGGAATGCACGTCGTTTGGTAGCAGATTTTGCTGAATGATAGGTGTGCTCACCACTTGAAATTCTCTTTTCCATTCGATGCCGTGGGGCGGTACGCGGGGTCCAGATTTCTCAAAGTTGACCAAGTGCGCAACCTCGTGCATGAAAGTGATTAAAAATGCAAATGGGTTTAAATCGCGATTGATAGAAATACGATGACTACTTTCATTGGTAGGCGGACGGTAATCGCCGAGTTTGGTCAATCGGGGGTTTTTGATGCGCAGTTGGATTTTGTGGTGCGACATCAAATCGGCGGCATAGTGTTCACTACCGCTGGGTAAATATTTCTGTAGAACGGGTATGAGTTGTTCTTTGTTCAATTGGTGTGTCGATGTATCTATATCAAGATAAAACTAGCCTAGCTTCCCAGTGAATTAATTCAATTTACCATCAATTCAATTTCTTTCAATTCAGTTTCCGTCAATCCAGTTTTTCTCAATTCAGTTTTTTCAATGCGCGTTCAGCGACCTCCAACCCAATAGATAATGAGCTCGTTGCGGCTGGACTTGGTGCGTTGAGCACGTGAATGAATGAGGTGGATTCTTGGATGTAGAAATCATCGATTAGGCCACCATCTTTATCACAAGCCTGCGCCCTAACCCCAGCGCCTGCCGGAATTAAATCGTCCTCAGTGATGGATGGAACCAACTGTTGCAGTGCTTTTACAAAGGCGGGTTTGAAGTATGAACGATGGTATTCCCCAAGTCCAGTTTTCCAGTATTTGCTCGCCACTTTTCTAAAGCCAGCAAAAGAAATCGCATCCCAGAATTCACTCCACTTGAAATCCGTTTTCTTATAACCCTCTCTTTGGAATGCAAAAACAGCATTTGGACCTGCCTCGATTTCACCACTGATTCTACGAGTAAAATGAACTCCCAAAAATGGGAAATTTGGATCAGGCACGGGATATATTAAGTTCTTTACTAAATGTGCTTTTTCGGGTTTGATGGAATAATACTCCCCGCGGAATGGGATGATTTTCATGTTCAGTTTCTCCCCAGCCATGGCCGCTACTTTGTCGCAATAAAGCCCCGCGCAATTGATAACCAATCGGGCCTCATATCTCTCTGTATCGGTATGAACCACAGCACCGTGCTCGTTGCCAACAATCGCTTGGATTTTTGAATTTAAAATAATGTTGCCGTTGGGATTTAGGTTGATGTTTTCAGCCAACTTTATGGCAATCTGCTTGTAGTCAACGATACCCGTTTGGGGTACAAAAACACCTTTTATGCCTACGCAATTGGGCTCGTATTGTTTGATTTCGTCTTTCGACAAAAATCGCAATCCGGATAAGCCATTTTGAATTCCTCTTTGATACAACGCCTCTAGTCCTGCAATTTCCTCGGGTTTGATGGCGACAATAATTTTACCGCATAGGTCGTATTCGATATTTTGCGCTTTGCAAAAATCAATCAACATATCATATCCGCGCAGGCAATTTTGGGCCTTTAGGCTGCCAGGTTTGTAATAAATTCCGGAGTGAATTACACCACTGTTGTTCCCTGTTTGATGTTTGGCAACGGCGTCTTCCTTCTCTAAAATAGTTACGGTTAAATCGGGGTTGAGTTGTAAAAGTTGGTAGGCTGTGGACAATCCCACAATGCCTCCGCCAATGATGATGATATCGGTTTTCATTGCTAGTTCAACAAAGTTACGATTCCTGTTTCATGAATGGAACATTGATTATAGCATCGCCAATTAAACATTGTGCACATTTCAATGGCTTACAATACAATTGATGTTGTGCAATCAGGGATTGACTCCATTCTGAGTTGGATTTGGGTGGTTTGCAACGGTGAAAGGCCGACATTTTTTTTGTTGTTGTGTTGGTTTCCGATGGGATCGCGGATCGTAATTGCTCGGCCGCAAATTGGAATTCTGGTTTGTGGGTTTCCTTTGCCAAGGTGGTCCAGAGCGGGATTAGCCCATTTAGGATCACCTTTTTTGCATGCTCTTGTCCATTGTTAGGATTGTGCTTCTCGGATGGTTTGCCAAATTCGTAGTGTTTGTCCCAATACTCACTTAGATTAGATTGAAATCCCTTTTTGGCAATTGAATCAATATTTTCTTGGTTCGGGGGGTTGAAGAATTGCGATAATTCTCCTTTGATCTGAAAGAGCCAACTGCCAAATTGTGCCAGCCGAATTGGGGCGAACGATGGGGGTCTGACTTGTCTGTTATTCCATTGCAAATAATCAAGCGAATTGACATCGAACTTTAGGACTTGGTATTGAAAAGTTTTTTTCAGCGATTCAGTGTAAGCGTCGTGTTTCGTCATCGACAATAGGCCACTAGTTCCGAGCAGATAGGCAATGATTTCGTTTTCTGATTTTGCTCGTAGAATGAGCGATTTTTTTACCGATTTACAAATGTCGATGCAGTTGTGTTGGTTTGCTTTGCCTATCCAGGCCGACATGAATGCATACAGTGCGGTGAGCCACCAGTCTTGATTGAGTTGATTGTGCGCATGGATCAGCCGTTCCATTTTCCCTTGGGTTCTTTGGGTCGCTGCTAATTGCAGCTGTTGCGTTAAGAGGCTTTCCGATAGCGCTGAGATTTGTTGGGCGCAGGGGAGCGATGGTAACGAATTGAAATTGTTTAAGTTGAGTTTTGACACCCTTGATTTTATGGAAATACAGGGGATGGGATCTTTACTTTGGGTGAAACAAGGTCGATCGTTTTGCCAAACAACGTGTAGGATTACACCATTGTATCTCGGGTCTGTATGGTGGTTGTGAACATACCAATCGCTGGCGTTGACATGGATTTCAATTGCGCCAAAACAATGGATTCCGTTG
Organism: Bacteroidota bacterium; assembly: GCA_041178665.1. Classification (GTDB taxonomy): domain Bacteria; phylum Bacteroidota; class Bacteroidia; order NS11-12g; family UBA955; genus UBA955. The sequence continues at coordinate 2,766 of JBEGUW010000080.1, read as the reverse complement.
ATAACGACTTCGGCGTTTAGGAAGTCGGGCCCGTTTTGATTGTTCCATTCTCCTTGATTAATGATTTGTAATGGCTGACCATTATCGGTGGCTAAATACTGTGGCTGAAAAGCCAATTTTTCCCAAATGCGTTGCAATCCAAACTCTTTCACGGCTCAAAGATGTTAATGCGTTTTGTGAAATAAAAATGGGTTTGCTTTCTTTGGTGATCTTTGCAAAACGTCAATTTTGTGTTGGAAATAATGCAACGACCTCAGTATTTTACAACATCTTGCCTTAATTTTGTTTTCTAGGTCATGAGCATCAAAAAACTATCTATTGTAATCCCAGCTTATAATGAAGCGAAGACGATTCATCGTATATTAAATAAGGTTGGAGAGGTGACGCTTATTGATGGGATTGAGAAAGAAATCATCATTGTAAATGATTGCAGTACCGATGAAACGGAGGTTGTTTTGGCGCAATATGCAACAGACCATCCGCAGTTAGGGTTGCAGATTTTTCATCACGAAATCAACAAAGGCAAGGGCGCTGCGCTTCATACGGGAATTGCCAAAGCCACCGGCGATGTCGTGATTATTCAAGATGCGGATTTGGAGTACGATCCCAATGAATTTAATATTTTGTTGAAGCCAATCGTTGATGGTTTTGCAGATGTTGTTTACGGAAGTCGTTTTATTGGTGGGAAACCGCATCGAATTCTGTTCTTTTGGCATTCTTTGGGCAATAAGATGCTGACGTTTATGAGCAATGTGACAACAAATTTGAATTTAACCGATATGGAAACATGTTATAAAATGTTCCGGGCGGAGATGATTCAGGGGCTGACGTTAAAGGAGAAGAGATTTGGATTTGAGCCAGAGGTGACGGCTAAGATTGCTAGAGTTGAAGGGGTGAGAATTTACGAAGTAGGAATCAGTTATTACGGTCGGACCTTTGCCGAGGGTAAGAAAATTGGTTGGAAAGATGGATTTAGGGCCATTTATTGCATTGTGAAATACGGGTTATTTAAATAGAAAATGGGGAATCAAGATAATTTTAAGGAGTTTGATTTTGAGGGTGAAGAGAACCTGAGGGCGATCGCAGAGGCAGATAAATTCAATGAGTGGATGTATCAGCAGGTTGTTCCACATTGCACGGGTAAGATTTTAGAGATTGGCAGTGGAATTGGGAATATATCCTACTTTTTTGATCGCGATGGGATGGATATTGATTTAAGCGATATCCGTGAACAGTATAGGTCGTACTTGAAAAAGTCTTTCGAAAAACGCGCAGTTTTAGATATGGACATCGTGGCTGATGGATTTATTGAAATGCATGGAGATAAGCTGGGGACTTACGATGCTGTTTTTGCGTTAAATGTGGTAGAGCATATCAAAGATGATAAGTTGGCGATTGAGAATATGATTAAACTATTGAAGCCAGGGGGAAAGATTATTATTTTGGTTCCCGCGTACCAATGGCTATACAATGGATTTGATGTCGCTTTGGAGCATTTTAAACGTTACACGAAGAGCCGTTTGTTGGGTATTTTTCCAACCACGGGTGCAAAGTTAATTCGTTCATGGTACTTCAATTTTGCGGGAATCTTTGGATGGTTTTTGGTTGGTTCTGTAATGAAGAAGAAATTGATTCCAGAATCCAATATGAAATTATACAACGTGCTTACGCCCATTTTTAAAATTGCCGACAAAGTAGTTTTGAATAAAATGGGACTGAGTGTGATTGCGGTGTATCAAAAGGATTAAAATATCGAAATGGCTGGAAACATCAAAACGCAATGGTTGGTTTTTGGCATTTTTCTTATCGCGTTGATTGGCGGTTGGTTGTGTATGGATCCCGGTCATGAATGGGGCGATGATTTCATTTTGTATTTGCATCAAGCGCGTTGTTGGGTTAGAGGTGGCATGCAGGAATTGGCAATTTCCAATCAGGTTTGCATGGATCAGTCGGATGGTGTGATTGGTCCGTATTTGTATCCCCAAGGATTTCCAGTTTTGATGAGTTTGCCTATGCGGGGCATCGATATTTGGGGTTTTGTGGGATTGAAGGTTTTTAATTATTCGATTTTTATTCTCTGCATGGTGGCAGTATATCGCTGGTTCCGTTTGTTGTTTGAGGATAGGATGGTTCCGGTTTTGCTATCATTAGTTTTGGTAATTTGGCATCCAAAAATTTGGGAGGCGGTGAACCGTCTGACATCGGACCTTTGGTTTGCGGGATTGGCGGGTGTGTTTATGTTTTTGCTGTATTCGCAATGGAGGAATAGTTTGGCAAAGAATTTAACCCTGGGACTTTTAGTGTTTATGGCAACATCAACGCGAACCAATGGGGTGTTTCTTCTTGTTCCTTGGGTCTTGTTGGTATGGCAGGAGAATCCCAAATTCTATGGCGGTTTGAGAGCCAATGGGAATCTAATTTTAGTGGTTGTGTTGGGTGGATTGTGCGGGTTACTGGCTTTGAAAAACGATTTAGGTCATGGGCCCGTTTATATGAATATGCTCAAATCCGTGACACCAGCGCAGGTGTTTTCCAATATGGGTTTGTATTTGAAAATGATTGGGACATATCCACTTTGGCATTTTTCGACCATTATCGAAGCGACATTGGGTGCTTGGGCAACGGGCTTGTTGGCGATCTGTGTTTGGGCAATCATGTTATTGGCGATTGTGAAGAGGGGTTGGCAGCTGCTGCCAATTGTGGCTTTTGTGGGTGTGAATTTGGCGTTGTTTTGCGCTTGGCCTAGCCTTCAGGGCGTGCGTTTGT
>JBEGUW010000079.1:0-28342 GCA_041178665.1 Bacteroidota bacterium | reverse complement strand
TCACCAGTAAAAATGAGGCCAAGGTGGAAAAACACCTCAAGAATTTAGTTAAGGTCCAAGAGAAAATCAATGAAGTAATTTCAAAAGACGAACTCAGAAACTGGCAGCCTGTCCTTACTGGGAATCACATCAAGAACTATTTTGAAATCCGAGATCCTCAACACATTGGTATGATTAAAGAAGCGGTGAGAGAGATGATATTAGACGGTCAAATCCCCAATGAATTAGAAATCGCATTGACAAGAGCCATTGTGGTGGCCAAGGAATTTGGAGTTAAACCAAAATCGAAAGTCGAAGAATAACGCTAAGTCAAAGGAATCAACTCGATTTCTTCAAATAAAATCACGAAATTCGCATTCTCAATATGTTACAAATTGCCAATATTAGAAAAAATTCCAAAGAATTAGCTGAACGTTTGGCTATTCGTGGTTTGGATGGAGATGCTCTTATGTCATCTGTTTTGGAAATGGACGAAAGAAATCGTTCGAAGAGAACAGAAATGGAATCGTTACAAGCCAAAGGCAATCAAATTACATCGCAAATTGGTGAATTATATAAGTCAGGTCAAAAAGCCGAAGGGGATGTATTGAAACTGCAGAGTATCGAAATCAAAGACTCTCTAAAGCAATTAGAATCGGATGTTGAATTGTTGGATCAGGAATTAACACAACTGTTATTGACTATTCCAAATACACCTTCTGTTGAGGTTCCCATGGGAAAAACACCGGAAGACAACAAACAGGTTTTCTTATGGGGTGAAATGCCCAAGTTGCATGAAGGAGCCTTACCACACTGGGAATTGGCGGCCAAATATGATATCATCGATTTCGAATTGGGTGTAAAAATTGCCGGTGCAGGATTTCCTGTTTACAAAGGCAAGGGAGCCATTTTTCAGCGTGCTTTAATTCAGTTTTTTCTAAATGAAGCAGGGAAGGCCGGATACATGGAAATTCAACCTCCATTAATGGTGAATTCGGATAGTGGATATGGTACTGGTCAATTGCCTGACAAGGAAGGTCAGATGTATCATGTGGGATTGGACGATTTGTATTTGATTCCAACCGCCGAGGTACCCATCACCAACCTATACAGGGATGTCATTCTTCAAGAATCTCAATTGCCAGTCAAAAATGCTGGGCATACACCTTGTTTCCGTCGTGAAGCCGGAAGTTATGGTGCTCACGTAAGAGGTTTGAATCGCTTGCATCAGTTTGATAAAATAGAAATTGTACAAATTGTTAAGCCTGAGGGTTCTTACGAAGTGCTGGAAGAAATGAATCAATACGTACAAGGATTATTGCAGAAGTTGGGCTTGCATTACCGTGTATTATTGCTTTGTGGCGGTGATATGGGCTTTACGAGTGCCAAGACCTACGATATGGAAGTATGGAGCGCCGCTCAAGAAAAATGGTTGGAATGTAGTTCGGTGAGTAATTTTGAAACTTTCCAAACCACTCGCTTAAAATGTCGTTTCCGCAATGCCGAAGGCAAAACAGAATTGGCACATAGTTTAAATGGTTCTGCATTGGCATTACCAAGAATTGTAGCGTCGTTGCTAGAAAATTATCAAACGCCAGAGGGAATTTTAGTACCAGAGGAATTGGTGAAGTACACAGGGTTTACAATCATCAACTAAATTATGATAGAACCCTTAAACTTGCCAAAATTTGATTGGGATGCACCTACCTCATTGGGTGAATTATTAAATCATGTTTTAGAGATTCAACATTTCCCTACGGAATTGGCCAAGGTGATTTCTACTATTCAGGAATCTCAGTGGGATTTGAGTTATCGAGAAGGCGGATGGTCGATCAAACAAATCGTGCATCATTTGGCGGATTCTCACATGAATGCCTACGTGAGGACCAAACACATTATTACCCAGGATCAAACGCAGATTCAGCCATACGATGAAAATGCATGGGCCTCTTCATTGGATGCGGATTTTCATCATGAAGCATCATATTTGATACTCTTGGGATTGCATCAGAAATGGTCGTTGTTGTTACTCGAATCGCTAAAAGATGCTGCGAATCAGTTGGTGAAAACGTTAGAACACCCAGAATACGGACGTCAAGTCAGTTTGAGTGATTTGATTCGATTATATGCTTGGCATGGAACGCATCATTTAGAGCAAATAAAGTATGCTCTGATTGCTAGTAACTAGTTATTTGTAGTCGCGGAATACCTTCCAAATTTGGTAGGGTACTTTTACGAAGTCAGCCCAACCAATCTTAGACCCTTTCACGTCGTTCCAAGTGCGAATGGGTACTTCGAGAATCATTCCTGTGGCGTTTTTGCCATAATGCTTTTTCAATCTTAGTAACATTTCTACATCAAACAACCACGATGTCTTGAATGGCTGCTCCATACAAATGGGGATAAGATGAGACTTGAATATTTTAGCACCGCATTGGCTATCATGAACTTTCCAACCGAGGCCTTGACTGATAAAAGTGGCAAACAATCGTCCTGAATAATGTCTAAAAACGGTTCTTTCAATTTTGGAACCCAAACGAGCCACACGAGAACCCATAATCATATCGGGATCCGAGTCCTTTGCCAAATGGTAAAACCATGTCAGCTCCGAAAATGGTGTCGCCAAATCTGCATCCCAAAACCCAAAGTATTTGGCCTCAATAATCCCGTTTGCAATGGTTTCACAATCGTTAAGAAAGTCTGGTGCGGCCGTGTTGTTTGATAATGCATCGGCCCACAATAATCCGCGTTGCACGGCAGTTGCTTTGCCTTGGTTTTGAGAATAACTGAGGACATAAATTCTATCTTGGACTCCGTTGCTGCTGTTAGAATGCAGACTGCGCAAAACATCTATCGTTGCATCTTTGCTCCCGTCGTTGACAAAAATTAATGTAAGATCTGGATTGTTCAACAACTCACTCAAAAACGCTTGTGTGTCCAAACGTTCACTTTCATTGTAACAAGGAATTACTAGGCAAGTTTTTTCCATTCCAAAATAGTGTGCCAAATTAACAACGAAATCCTAAGCAACCTAAGCAGTAATCAATTGTTTATATCGGTTTTCGTGATTTTTTCTAAAAAACCGCTTTCGAGAAAGTAGATTTGTAGCTGTATGCGGGTTTACCAGAATATTTTAGAAACGATTGGCAATACGCCGATGGTTAAATTGAATGCGATTACTAAGGATTTACCTTGTACCGTGTATGCGAAAATCGAAACTACCAATCCGGGAAATTCGATCAAGGATCGGATGGCATTGAAAATGATTTTAGATGCAGAAGCCAGTGGAGCATTAAAGCCAGGCGGGGTAATTATTGAAGGTACTAGTGGAAATACTGGAATGGGATTGGCGATTGCTGCAGTGGTAAAGGGCTATCGTTGTATTTTTACAACAACTGATAAACAGAGTAAAGAAAAGGTTGATGCGCTAAAAGCATTTGGAGCAGAAGTGATCGTTTGTCCAACCGATGTGGAACCGGAAGACCCAAGAAGTTATTATAGCGTAAGTACCCGATTGGCGGCAGAAATTCCAAATGCATGGAAGCCCAATCAGTACGATAATTTAAGCAATTCCAAGGCCCACTACGAACAAACCGGTCCTGAAATTTGGGATCAAACCGATGGTAAAATCACTCACTTGGTTGTTGGAGTAGGAACAGGTGGAACCATCTGCGGAACTGGCAAATTCCTCAAGGAGAAAAATCCAGCAATTCAGATGTTAGGTATCGATACCTATGGCTCTGTTTTCAAAAAATATAAGGAAACGGGGATTTTTGATAAAAACGAAATTTACCCTTACATCACCGAAGGTATCGGCGAAGACTTCCTGCCGGCGAATGTCGATTTTTCAGTTATCGATCATTTCGAAAAAGTTACCGATAAAGATGCCGCTGTAATGACACGACGCATTCCCAGAGAAGAGGGCATTTTTGTTGGAAATAGTGCGGGATCTGCATTGGCAGGTATTCTTCAGATGAAAGATCGATTTAAGCCAACGGATGTCGTGGTGGTGATTTTCCATGATCACGGTACTCGCTACCTCGGAAAAATGTACAATGAGGATTGGATGAGGAATCGCGGTTTTATTGCGCCAAAAGCCCTGCAAACTGCAACTGACTTGATTCAAGGACACGCACAGTTGCCATTACTGACAGTAAAAGAAGGTGATTCTTGCGAAGAGGTCATTAGCATCATGCAGAAATACAGTGTTTCGCAATTGCCAGTGAAAAACGAATCGGGTGATTTTGTAGGTGCTGTGGAAGATGCGCAATTATATTCTGAATTATTGAAAAACAGAGATTTAATGAGCCATCCGGTTTCTGTAATCATGGGCAAGCCTTATCCCATCGTAAGTCATATGGCTACGATTGAAGAAATATCGACAAAAATCAATAAATCCAATGCGGCCGTCTTGATGATGGATATGGGAGGCAACTGGCATATCATCACCAAGCAAGATTTAATCCAAGCCATCGCAAAGGGAAATTGTTAATTCTATTATGTCAGCTATCGTAATTAAAACTGCAGAGCAAATTGAAGGCATTCGCAAAAGTGCAAAGTTGGCGGCTGAAACGTTGAAATACTTGGAGCAGTTTGTAGTTCCCGGAATGAAGACCATCGACATTGATAAAAAATGTGAAGAGTTTGTGCGTGATAATGGGGCAGTTCCGGCTACAAAAGGCTATCGCGGGTTTAAACATTCTTGCTGCATTTCTCCTAACGAGGTGATTTGTCATGGCGTGCCCAATCAAACGATCCTAGTACACGGCGATATCGTAAACATCGATGTCACAACGATACTTGGGGGGTACTACGGCGACACCTGTAAAATGTATTATGTGGGAGAGCCGAGTGATTATGCCAAGCGCCTGGTTGAAACCACAAAAGAGTGTTTAAAAATTGGTATGGAGCAGTGTTTTCCAGACAATCGATTGAATAATATTGGTTATCATATCGCACAACATGCCCAAAAAAACGGGTATTCAGTTGTTTACGAATTTTGCGGTCATGGCGTAGGTCTCAAGTTTCACGAGGCACCCGATGTGGCCCATATTGCCGATGCAAATACAGGTCCGATCCTAAAGCCAGGAATGATTTTTACGATCGAGCCGATGATTAATGCAGGGAAAGCAAGGGCAAAAGTGGATCGGAAAGACGGTTGGACGGCTAGAACGATCGACGGGAAATTGAGTGCGCAATTTGAACATACCATTCTGATTACAGAAACAGGATATGAAGCGCTAACCGACGTTTATCAAGAGTTCTGATGCGGGTTTTACCAATCCATACTGGAAACTTCAAATTAGATGGCGGTGCCATGTTTGGCGTTGTCCCAAAAGTGATCTGGAATAAACTTGTACCGGCAAATGAGAATAACCTCTGTAATTGGTCGATGCGATGCTTGCTCATAGAAATTGAAGACAGAAAAATATTGATCGATACGGGTATCGGCAACAAGCAAAGCGAAAAGTTCTATGGGCATTACGATTTAAATGGCGACGATAGTTTGATGGGTTCACTCGCATCAAATGGTATTTCAGCCGATCAAATTACTGATGTTTTGCTTACGCATTTACACTTTGATCACTGTGGCGGTGCGATAATCAAGCAAGATGATGCGTTGTTACCTCAATTTCCCAATGCAATCTACCATCTAACTGAATCCCATTGGAATCACGCAAATAATCCCAACGACAGGGAACGAGCCTCTTTCTTACCTGAGAATTTTCTGCTTTTGAAAGAACTGGGACTTTTGAATTTCGTTAACGAGGGTGATATGATAGCGGATTGCATCGAAATAAAAGTATTCAATGGCCACACTTTTGGTATGATCGCACCCATTATTCATTGGGGTGCAACAAAATTGATGTACATGGCCGATTTGATTCCAGCAGCGGCACATATCCCGGTGAATTATGTAATGGGCTACGATATTCAGCCTTTGATTACTATGGAAGAGAAGAAATCACTACTTCCTTGGTTGGAATCGGAGCAAATTTGGCTCGTTTTTGAGCACGATGCGAGTTTCTGCAGAGCGCAAGTACAACAAAACGATAGAGGTCAGTTCAAGGCTCTAAATGCCTCGGCCGACTGGTTTGATTGATATTAACCCGCCTAACTTTTACTCAAGCCCGTATTTCTTGGTATCCAGGGGCTTTCCAGTAATTTCTTCGTAGATCATCATAACGGCCTGAACCGCGGTTTGGAAGTCGTTTTGATTGGATGCACTTCCCAAAGTCGATGCTTGTAACCACATATTGTAATTGCTCGCATCTTTCATCATTTGATAGGCTTGTGCACCTAAATCGTAAACCCTGTAATCCATGGGATTCATAGCAACCGCATTCTTTAACGTTTCGATTCCTGCTGCGATATCTCCCTTACTCAGTTGCGCTTGGGCTTTCATGATAAACCCTTCACCATCGCGAGGACGAGATTCTAGATATTGAGAAATCACTTCGATGGCTTCATCGTATCGTTTTACATTCATCAAATATTGGAATTGCGCAAAACACGCTCTGCTATATTCAGGATAATATTTCCGTGCTTCTTTAACTGCAAGTATGGCCTTTTCGATATTACCCATGCCAATGTAAGCTGACGATAGGTAGAATCGCACTTCAGAACGCGCAGGATCGATCATTAAGTAATTTTCTAGCAATGTAGCAGCCATGGCGTAAGCGGTGTCTTTTTCGATGGCTTTGATGCCTTTAAAGTCGTCGTGACTTGGACGTTCGATGACCAATCCCGCGGGAACACCATCCACCATTTGCTGATAAACCGTACCTTTAGGTGGGAATTCACCTGAGTTTAATCGCGCTTTATCAAAATAGGCATTGTAAAAAATGCAATAGTCCCAATCTTTTGAACTTCGATCATCAAATCTTGAATACCCTACGTGTACGTTTTTGTCGTTTCTGCAGTAATATTTCACATGATCCATTCCGTAGGTAAGAACTTCGTATTTCTTCTCAGGATGTTTGCGAGCGACATTTTCTAAAAACCATTCTGCACTCGGACGCAAGCTTGCCAAGTAATAGTCCATCTCATATTCGCCATACGCTTTTGCTGTACCGCCGTAAATTTCATTGAAGTAACTGTAGCTAACGGGGTGGTTGGCCAAAATAAATTTGGTTGGCATCGCCAGTAAAGCAAGCGCAATAAAAGTGGGTAGTAATTGTAATTTCTTATTCAATCTAACAAGTAAATCGCCGAACCACTGATAACCTATCACAGCGATGGTGACGAAACAGGGTAGGGTGAACAGAATTTGTCGGATCCCACCGTACACTTGAGATTTTTGAATGTAGATGTAAACAATTGGAAAAATAGCCGCAAACAAAATCAAGAAAATTTCATTTGTGAAGCGCTTGCGATTTGTATAAACCAGCAGCGCAAAACAACCCAGTCCAAACATAACGGCCATCGGCGTCGTAATCAAAAGGTATTTCCTGAGGTAATACAATGGAAGCATGTCCGAATCGTATAGCTTCCCTTCAAATAACTGTCGCAATGAAACCGAGTAGTTTGTGAACTCTTTTAACGCCTCCAATGGATTGGTAAAGGGTTGATCAATACCATAGGGCCAAGGCGAAATCCCTAATAGATAACTACCGAGTCCAATGGTGATAGTTGCAACAAACAGGGCTCCGAACCCCTTCCATTTTAGCGATGTGAATTGTTTGAAACCGATGTGCTCAATGAATTTTAATCCGGCATACATGATAAAGAAGGCTACAGATAGCAAACCTCCAATACGAACGCTAATACCCAATGCGGTACTTAAAACCAATCCCAAGGCAGCATTCCATCGGAAATGAGGCCAATTTTGGAACATCCTGATGGCATAGTACAAGCTCATGATGTAACCAAGTGCAAAAGGAACATCTTTCGGGTTATTCATCGCCTCGCCAAAGAACCTTGGCATCAAAAGCATCAACAAAAACGACAGCCATGCAAACGCCCAACTTCCTTGGGTTAATCGACGAACAACTAACGCGGTAAAGAGGATACACAAAAATCCGAATATCGAATTCCACCAATGACGGAATTGCATTTGATCATCAACTCCAAGATAATACCCTAAAATCGTGGTGAAAGTATCAAAGCTAGAGCCGTAAACGTGCATCACACGATCGGGATCTTTGATCGCGGCCACACCGGCGCCCATGGTTGGGAATGCTTTCGCTAATGTGGGCATTCGCTGACCCTTCAATTCATTGGTGTCTATGGGTATTGTCTCGCCAATCGATTCGAGGTAATAATTGGCAATAAGCTTGGAATAGGTGTATTGGGTGAATTCATCCCCAGAAATACTCGCTGTTTTGCTCATTTGGGTCATGAAAACCAATGAAAACAAGGAGATTAACAAAAATACCCAACGATGGATGTTCTTATTGGCCGTGATGAAATAACTACCCGCCATTTTCCATTTTTGGGTTAGGATGCTCATGGCCGACATAGGCGTGGATTGAACTTGCAATTCCAACGATTGTTCTAGCGTGGTGGTTTTATTGCACAAATAAACCAATTCAGCCATTGAATTAATCTGATTGACTTCGGATGATATTTGAACTAGGCAATCGGCTGTTATAATTACAAATTTGCTTTGATAGTCAGCAGCAGTTAGGCCAAATAATGACTCAGTAATTCTTTTGTTTTTTACTTGAGGTTTGGCGATAAGATATCCTTTGTTCTTTGAAGAAATCAAAGATAAACCTTGGTTGATGTCGGATGATTTGGGCGCAACAGTCCCCGGGTAAATCACCAAGATGTGTTTTTCCTCTAAATACGAGTTGATTTGTGCCTGATTTGTCTTGCATATCTCGATGAAATCATTCAACGAAATGGGTGAAAAGGGTAGTAAAGACGGGGTGTTGTTTGATGCGTTATTCGTAGAAACTTGCTTTGCCATACGTTTAGCAAACCTACAAGAAAAATTAATTCAATGTTTGCAGAATTTGCAAAAAGCAATAGAGTAATTGTTTAAAGTTTTAAATTATCGCAAAAAGGTAGAAAATATTGTCAAGTTTGAGGTTTATTACATATTTTTGCCGCCCGATCAAAGGAGGAACTATTTCTTGACAAACGAAAAAAACGAACAAGCCACAGACGAAACCGTAGAAGTTTCAACGGCTAAAACCACCAAAACAGCCGCCGCTGCCACTTCCCATGATGATTTTGACTGGAGTGCAGACGATGCCGGATTCGAGTCTTACTCGAATGATGAGCGCAAGCGCTTAGAAGTATCTTACAACTCAACTTTCCAACCCGTTGTTGAAAAACAAGTGGTTAAAGGTGTTGTAGTTGGAATGAACGAAAAAGATGTTGTAGTAAACATTGGATTCAAAAGTGACGGACTTGTACCACGTACGGAATTCCGCGATATGCCAGAATTGGCATTGGGCGATTCAGTAGAAGTATTTGTTGACATTGCTGAAGACAAATTGGGTCAGTTGATCCTTAGCCGCAAAAAAGCATTGCAAGAAACGGCTTGGGAGAAAATTGTTGAAGCCCATAACAATGACACTATCGTTACAGGATATGTTCGTTCTAGGACGAAAGGTGGATTGGTTGTAGATGTATTTAGTTTCGATACATTCCTACCAGGATCTCAAATTGATACTAAGCCAGTGCGTGATTACGACCAATACGTTGGTAAAAATATGGATTTCAAAATCGTTAAGATCAATGAAATCTATAAAAACGTAGTTGTTTCTCACAAGGCGTTGATTGAAGATGATATTGAAGCACAGAAATCTGTGATTTTGTCTAAGTTGGAAAAAGGACAAGTATTGGAAGGTGTTGTTAAAAACATGACCTCTTTCGGTGTGTTCGTAGACTTAGGTGGAATTGATGGTTTGTTGCACATTACTGATATTTCATGGGGACGTATTAACCACCCAGAAGAAGTATTGAAATTAGATGATCGTATCCAAGTCGTTATTTTGGATTATGATGATTTGAAGAAACGTATTTCTCTAGGATTGAAGCAATTGACATCTCACCCATGGGATAATTTGACTGCTGATATCGAAGAAGGTACTCACGTAGCAGGTAAAGTTGTTTCTGTTGCTGATTACGGTGCATTCATTGAAATTAAGCCAGGTGTTGAAGGTTTGGTTCACGTTAGTGAAATGAGCTGGAGTTCACATTTGCGTAATCCTTCAGAATATTTGAAGGTGGGCGATGAAGTGAACGCTTTGGTGTTGTCATTGGATAGGTCTGAGCACAAAATGAGCTTGGGTATCAAACAATTGACTCAAGATCCTTGGATCGACATTGAAAGCAAGTACTCTTTGGGTAGCAAGCATTCAGGTATCGTTAAAAACTTGACATCTTATGGCTTATTCCTAGAATTGGAAGAAGGTATTGATGGTTTGGTTCACGTATCTGATTTGAGCTGGAACAAGAAAATCAAACACCCAAGTGAATTCACTAAGAAAGGTGATAAGTTGGATGTGATTGTATTGGAAGTTGATAAAGACAACCGTCGTTTGAGCTTAGGTCATAAGCAATTGGAAGAGAATCCTTGGGAAACCTTTGAAACAATCTTCTCAATTGGATCTATTCATGAAGGAACTGTTATGTCGGTTAACGATAAAGGCGCAACCATTCAATTGCAATATGGAGTTGAAGCATTCGCACCTTCACGTCATATCAAAAAGGCCGACAATAAGACAATGGCTGATGACGAAACTTTAGAATTTGAAGTAATCGAATTCTCTAAAGACGCCAAACGTATCATTGTTTCTCATACCAACATTTGGAAAGGCGCTGAGCGTGCAACTAAAGAAGCAGAAAATACTTCTAAAGACAAGGCTCGCAAAACCGTTGCCAAGGTTGTTAAGAAAACGAATCAATCTTCAGAGAAATCTACATTTGGCGAGTTGGATGCATTAACCGCTTTGCGTGCTCAATTTGAGAAGCAAGAGAAAGGTGCTGCAAAAGACAAGGCAGACAAAGCAGAAGCCGTAAAGGTTGAAGCCGCTGCTACCAAAGCGAAAGAGGATGCTGCTGCCGAGAAAAAAGAAAAGGCACCAAAGGCTGATGTTAGCACCGCTGCAACCTTGAAATCATTGTCTGGAGTAGGTCCAGCTATGGAAAAAAGGATGAACGCATTGGGTGTGAATTCGGTTGACGATTTGAAAGCGTTATCAGAAGATAAAATCGCTTCAATGACTGCTGAGGATGCTAAAATCTCTGCTGATCAGTGGAACAAGTGGATTGAAGAATCCAATTCTTTGTAAATTATTAAAATCTAATAGGAAAAGCCTCGCTTCGGCGGGGCTTTTCTTTTTTATAAATTAACTTTGTAGCCTAATGACCGAACAACTCATCGCCGCTTTTATTATTAGCGTACTACATGGTTTCATACCGGGTCATTGGTTGCCTTTTTTGGCTTTGGCCAAGAAAATGGGGTGGAGTAAATCAACAACACTAAGATACACTGGACTGGCTGCCATCGCACACGCATTAGGAACGGTTGGAGTTGGTCTGAGTATCGCTCAAATAACTATGATTGGTTTGCGCGAGAACCCGAATCAAACAAATGGTAGCGGTTTTAGCATTACCGAAATTTCAATTATCGGTCACCGAATTCCTTTCGAAACATTTGGCGCCGTGATTATGATATTGCTGGGAATCTATTTTCTTTATAGGCACCACAAACATCACCACTTTCATTTTCCCGAAAAAGCAAATGAATCGGAAAGTAGATGGGCATTGGGTACAATTTTGTTAGCATTGTTCTTGTCGCCTTGCATGGAAATAGAATGGTATTTCGCCACTCTAGCCCCTATGGGTTGGACTGTGATTTGGGCATTGGTATTGGTTTATGCTGTCACTACTTGGCTCAGTATGATGGGCGGCGTGTGGATTGGCTTTAAAGGCTTAGAACGATGGAATTCGCATCGTCTAGAACATAGTACTGGATTGATAACCGGAATCGTTATGATTCTGAGTGGTTTGATGCTGATGTTCGGTTGATACCCAGATAGCGATCGATAATGCCATGCACAAAATAGAGCAGAGGCAATAAAATGAATGCCATCACCAATTTGTAGATGTAATTTAGGGTTCCCACTTGCAGCACCCATATCAAATCATACTTGCCACCCAGATAAAAGGCAATCACTAAGACAACATAGCTATCAATAAACTGACTTACAACAGTACTTCCAGTTGCTCTTAGCCAAATCATTTTATCGCCTGTCTTATCTTTCAATTTGGTAAAAATAAATGCATCAACCATTTGACCAATCACGAAAGCCACCAAGGAGCCTAGAATTATCATTAAACCCTGACCAAAAACGGCGTTGAATGCATTCTGCATATCATTTAAACCTTGCGTTTGTCCACTGATATTCCAAAAGTCGGCCCCATCGAGCCACATTGCTACGCGCACCGCTAGAAATGAATAGATGAGTAGACTTGCGGCTATCCATGATAGTTTTTGAACGCCTTTCTTCCCAAAATATTCATTGATGATATCGGTAAGAATAAAAACAAAAGGCCATAGGATCACGCCGGCGGTCATGTCGAAATTGAACTTGCCCCCAAATATGTTTAATCCCAAAGGTTCAATACCCAAAGATTTTTCTAAGGAGAAGATCTTCGCACCAATAAATTCTGCGACAATGGCGTTGGTTAAAAAGACCATCCCTAAAACTAGGAATAGGTTGTTTTTTCTGGAATTGAAATCTGTAGTATTTGACATTGAAATGTGATAATTACAAAAATAATGGTTTGTTCGTCCTTGTTTATAGACAGCACCGATTTTGTAGATATTCAGATCCCAAGATTCAACAAATTGGATTGATTTTTGAATACTTGTAAAATCATGAAGTTATCAGTTAAAGCCAAGTTTTTGTTAGCACTAGCCATTTTGGGTATCAATGCCAGTAATGCACAACTGAGCTTCGACCAATTGATGTCGAATGGAGTAAGGGCCGACGAAAAAGGCCAATACGATGAAGCCATAATAAATTTAAACCTTGCCGTTGATTCTAAGCCTGAAAACGACATGGCTTGGTTAACTCGGGGGATCGTTCGGATTCATATGTCGGATTTTAGTTCTGCTGTCGTAGATTTTAACAAGGCGATTTACATCAATCCGGCCCGGGCTAAAACGTATCTATATCGTTACATCGCCTATTCACGTACTGAAAATTATCAATTTGCATTTGGGGATATCAATCACTATTTGGGCTTGGCTCCATCGGATACTTTGGGGAGAGTATATCGTTTAGAAATTTCATTAAAATTGAAGGAGTACGAAGCGGTTCATGAAGACATGTTGTGGCTTTATAAGACTATGGGTGATTTGTTTTTAAGAGATTATTTACCCATCTTGAGTATTCACTTTGATGCCTCAAAAAAGTACGCCGACTTTCAAAAGATACTACTTGGATTAAAGCAAATTAGCCCCAACGATCCGTTAATAAGCGAGTCTTTGATTCAAAACACTTATCAAATGGGTCAGTTTGAACTCTGTTTATTGCAGGTTGACGAATCGTTGAAGCAGAATCCTCAGAATCAGAACTTATTAAAATTGAAAGCCGATGCACTCTTTTATTTAAATCGGATTGATGAATCGGAATCTATTTATCAGATATTATTGTCAGGTTCGCCCAATGATGGCGATCTTATGGCTGATTATGGTCATTGCTTGTTGCAGTTGGAGCGATATAACGATGCCGATGTTTGGCTAAGTAAATCCATAAAAAGTAAGAATACCACACCGGCTTATGCTTATTTAGGTAGAGGAATCGCTAGGTATAATATGGGGAAGATAGGAGTGGCTTGCGCGGACTGGGAGCGCAGTCTTCTGCTGGGCGAAAAATCTGCAACCAAATGGCTCGAAACACATTGTCAAGAAAACCCAACAACGAACAAATAAATGCGAAAATTGAAAATCTCTGTAATACTCTGTTGGGCAGGTCTGGGTTGGCTTCAACTAGCCGCTTGCAATCAACCCAATACTCCCGTTAAGCGCAGCCATCCCAATGATTCATTCCATATTGTGGCTGTACCTAAGGCTCAACTCACTTTTTTTGAACGACAACCACAAATCACTTTTTGGCGTTCCGTTATTTCTCTGACCAAAGATTCTTGCATTGTTGTGCACAAGGATAGTCGACAAATGTTGGATGTAATTTCGGCAGAGCATTTGGATTCAATGGTTGGAAAAAACCAACTGGATTTGGCGGCGCAGTGTTACCGCGATAAGAATGGTTATGAAACCTGCGAGTTGGTGAAATTCGTGAGGGGTAAAAAAGAGTTTTTTGATTTTCAAAAAGTGGGTCCTTTGGTAGATGATGCCAAAATAATATTCGATGAATACGGAGTAAATCCCATCTATGCGCAATTTATTTTGCTCATCGAATCGCCAAATAACCCCAAGGCAAGGTCGATCTCAGGGGCCGTAGGACATTATCAATTAATGCCGTTTGTTGCAAAAAAATATGGATTGGTAGTATCCTCAACAAGAGACGATAGGCATGATTTTGCAAAAAGCAGTATGGCAGCGGCGAAACTGATGAAAGATTATTGCATACCAAATGCCGAGCGCATGGCAATTAGTATTGGATTGGTGCCAAACCACGACGATCTATGGTTTCAATTATTGGTGATGCACGTGTACAATGCTGGTGCTGGAAATGTTAGAAAAGCAGTTCAAGTGATTGGCTCTGGGAAAAGTGGGGAAGAGTTGATTCTGAAATTGTGGAAGACACAAGCGGGTGCCTTTGGTAATTCCTCACAAAATTATACCCAACTCGCTATGGCAAGTTATGTAAACTATATGTATTGGTTAAATCAACAATCAAATTGATGACTTATCGCATAGAAACTTTGATTAATGTGTTTTTCGACCAAACCGCTGTTTCGAATGGTAGACGAATGTCATATTTTAATGTGGAAATCCTTAATTGCTCTATAAAATCGAATTCGTAATGCATAGCATTTCAGCAGTATGGCGAATTTGTTTAGATTGATTTTAAATTAAAAACTCTGTTAACAATTTATTTTAGAACGGGGTCCCCTTATTCTATATTTGCAACGCGAAAAAAGACAATGTTCCCAAACATGATTGCTAGAAATATGAAAGTTTGGATGCTGTCCGCCGTCATGGCGTTATCAGTATCCTCTTACGCGCAAGACAAGCCAAATGCCGAAAATGGTAAAAAGCTCTACGACGCAAACAACTGCGGTAGCTGTCACGCTTTAGACAAGAAATTAGTTGGTCCCGCCCTTAGGGGTGTTGAAACACGTCACTCCAGTGAATGGTTGGTGAAGTGGGTTAGGAACAACGAGAAATTCAGAAAGGTTGATAAAGACCCTGATGCGATTGCGTTGTACAACGACAATGGCCAGGCGGCGATGAACATTTTTGAAAACTTGACACCGGCTGATGTTAACGACATTATAGAGTACATCAAAACTGCTCCTGCTCCAACAAAAACTGCTACAGTAGTTGTTGACGGTGGAGAAAAGAAAGATGACAATACTACTATGTACATTTTGATATTGCTTGTAGCAATATTTAGCGTTGTATTATTGGTACTTGCTCGTATTCAGAACACCTTAAAGAGAGTAGCTGCTGAAAAGCACCCTGAAGATTTCGAAAATCACAATGCACCAAAGAAGGGATTTTTCGAAAAAATACTTCCTGGTAAGTGGGGTAAGATGAATCCAACAGTATTGACATTGTTCACAGTTGCAATTTTAGGTGGTGTTGGAGCATACTACGGTTATGGTTTTGCAATCACGGAAGTTGGCGTTCAAAAAGGTTATGCACCTAAACAACCAATTGCATTCTCACACAAACTGCATGCAGGAGAATTGAAAGTTGACTGTAAATATTGTCACTCGACGGTTGAAGAAAGTAAACAGGCATCAATTCCTGCTTTGAATACTTGTATGAATTGTCACAAAGGTGTTCAATTGACAGACAAGTACAATGGCGAGATTTCTCCTGAAATCAAAAAGATCTACGCTGCCTTGGATTACAATCCAGAAGGCAAAGCGGGTGAGCAATACGGTCCAAATCCTAAGCCAATCCGTTGGGTACGTATTCACAACTTGCCTGATCATGCCTATTTCAACCACGCTCAACACGTAAAAGTAGGTAAGCAAACATGTCAGACTTGTCACGGTGCCATCGAAAAAATGGAAGTCGTTCAACAAAAGAACACTTTGCAAATGGGATGGTGTATCGATTGTCATAGAAACGCTCAAGTAGATGTTGCTAACAACAACTATTACAAAGCATTGCATGATAAAGCAAAGAAAGACATTGCTGCAAATCAAGGTAAGAGTAAATATTTCTCTGCCGATGGCAAAGTGAAGTTAACGCCTGCCATGAATGGCGGTTTGGAATGTTCTAAGTGTCACTATTAATTTTAACTGAAAGAATCATCAATTATGTCAAATAATATTAAATATTGGAAAGGTGAAGATGAGTTAACCAAGAACCCATCATTCTTGGCCGCTCAACGCAATGAGTTTCATGATGATCTTCCATTGGATGAAGTATTCAATGAAGAAGGTGTTGAACTACAAGCCAATCGCCGTGATTTCTTAAAATATTTTGGTTTCAGTGTAACTGCCGTTGCATTGGCCGCTTGTTATAAAACACCCATTCGCAACGCTGTACCTTACTTGGTTAAGCCTGAGGATGTAACTCCAGGTGTTGCAAACTATTACAGATCTACATGTGGTGCATGTTCTACTTCATGCGGAATAGAAGTGAAAGTTCGCGAGGGTCGTCCGATTAAAGTGGATGGTTCAGTGGATTCTCCAATTTCTCAGGGCGGTACTTGTGCAGTAGGTCAAGCATCGATTTTGTCACTATACGACAATGAACGTTTGGCTAATCCATTATCAAATGGTTCTGAGCAAACAGATTGGGCCGCTTTGGATAGTGAGGTATCTGCTAAATTGAAATCAGTTGTTGCCGCTAACGGTAAAATTGCTTTGGTTTCTGGTAGCTTACACAGCCCTAGCACTTTAAAAGCCATCGAAGCATTTAAAGGAGCATATCCAACAACAGAACACGTTTCTTATGATGCGGTTTCTTACGCTGGTATTTTGGATGCAAATGCAGTAGACTTCGGAAAGCGCGCATTACCAACATACAAGTTTGATATTGCTAAAGTAATTGTAAGTTTTGGTGCTGATTTCTTGGGAACTTGGATTTCTCCAGTTGAATTCTCTAAAGGATACACAAAAAACCGTCAGCCAAATGCTGAAGGCGGAATGTCTAAACACATTCAGTTCGAAAGTTCATTGAGCATGACCGGTACTAACGCCGATCACCGTTTTCCAATGCGTGCTTCTCAGGAAGCTTTATATGTAGCAACATTATATAACTACATCGCAATGGGTTCTGGTGCTCGCCAGATTCCTGTTCCGCAGCAAGGTGAATTGGCAGGTAATTCTATAAAGAAAACTGCCGATGCTCTATTGAAGGCCAAAGGAACCGCATTGGTAATCTCTGGAAGCAACAATACAGAAATTCAACAAATTGTAAATGGAATCAATATGCTATTGGGAAGTTATGGAACTACCATCGATATGGTTAACCACAGCAACCAGTATCAAGGTTCTGATGTGAAAACTGCCGAAGTTTTGGCCGGTTTGAAGTCGGGCTCTATTTCTGCCGTAATTTTCTATGGCGTGAACCCAGTTTACAATCACAGTAAAGATTGGTCTGAAGCGATTAAGAAAGCGAAAGTATCCGTTTCTTTTGCTTCAAATAAAGATGAGACTGCTTCAGTTTGTCAATATGTTTGCCCTGACAACCATTATTTGGAAAGTTGGAATGATGCAGAACCCCGCAAAGGTTTGTACCAGTTCACTCAGCCTACCATTTCTAATGTTTTCAATACCCGTCAAGCACAGGTTACATTGTTAACATGGGCAAACGCCAATATCGCAATGGAGAAAGATCCATTTGCATCAAAAGGTATATTCTCTCAAAAATTGCAGGCATCTCCATTCTATAATTTCATGAGAAACAATTGGGCTGCAACTTTGGGAACTGATGATGCATTCAATGCTGCGTTGGAAAAAGGTGTAATGGCTCCAAGTGTTTCTGAAGGTAGCGTGTCTTATGTCGGAAATGTTGAAGCTTTGGCTTCGTTTGTATCTTCTAATTCTAAGGCGACAGGAATCGACATGGTTCTTTATCAGCCAGTTGGGGTTCGTGATGGTGCATACGGAAACAATCCTTGGTTACAAGAAATGCCTGATCCAGTAAGTAAAGTATGTTGGGATAACTACGTTGCATTGCCTAAATCATTGGCGATGAAATTAGAAGTCGCTGAGGGAGATACAGTAAATATTAAAATGGGCGATGTTACTTACAACAACGTACCTGCAATGATTCAGCCTGGTCAAGCCAACGAAACTGTTGCTTTGGCTTTGGGTTATGGTCGTACTGCAGCCGGTAAAGTAGGGGGTAGCATCGAAAAAGGTTACGATACAGTTGGTGTAAACGCTTTTGCTTTCGCCAATAATACAGGAAACCGCAGTTTTGTTGCCAAGAATATAGATATCACTAAAGGTGACGAAAACTACAAGTTGGCACAAACTCAAACCCACCATAGCATTGAAGGTCGTGATATCGTTCGTGAATCTACTTTGGGCGCTTTCAAAAAGAATGCTAAAGCAGGAAACGACATGCCTGATACCCATATTTATACAATTTGGGAAAAGGCGGAATATCGTAAAGACGGAGCACCAAACCATTTATGGGCTATGGCAATTGATCTTAACTCTTGTACGGGTTGTGGATCTTGCGTAGTAAGTTGTTCAATTGAAAATAACGTTCCTGTGGTTGGACGTGAAGAAATTCGCTTACGTCGTGAAATGCATTGGATTCGTATCGATCGTTATTATGCGTTTGAATCAGCTGAGGGCGCAATGACAAAAGATGATGAGATCGCGAAAGTAGATGCATCGGGTAACTTTGATCATTGGCAAAATGTGAACGTATTGCATCAACCAATGATGTGTCAGCACTGTGCGAATGCACCCTGTGAAACAGTTTGTCCGGTATTGGCAACAACACACTCATCTGAGGGATTGAACCAAATGACATACAACCGTTGTATTGGTACTAAGTACTGTGGTAACAACTGTCCTTATAAAGTACGTCGTTACAACTGGTTCAGATATAACGACAACGATCATTTCGATTTCCACTTTAACAACCCATTGGGTAAAATGGTCATCAACCCTGATGTTACCGTTAGAACTCGTGGTGTAATGGAGAAATGTTCTTTCTGTGTTCAGCGTGTTCAAGAAGGTAAGTTGAAAGCGAAACGCGACGGAAAATCACCAAATGAGGTTATTGTTCAAACTGCTTGTCAGCGGGCATGTCCTAGCAATGCCATCGTATTTGGTGACTTGCACAATCCAGAAAGCGAAGTAAGCAAATTGTACAAGAACGAGCGTGGATTTAGCGTATTGGAAGAACTTAACGTACAATCATCAGTGAAGTACATGACAAAAATTCGTAACAACGATTCAATTTAATTCACCCAAAAAATATTCGAATGATACATGATTCAATTTTAAGAGACAGACTTGTAACCGGCGATAAATCGGCATCTGACGTAACGCGGGACATTGCAAGACCTATTTTAAACAATCCAACCACTTCATGGAAGATTGGCTTCACTTTGTCGCTAGTTTTCTTGGGTATTTTTGGTGTGAGTTTGTTATACACCTTGTGGACAGGTATTGGTGTGTGGAATGTCAACAAATCAGTAATGTGGGGTTGGGATATCACCAACTTCGTATTCTGGGTTGGTATTGGTCACGCCGGAACTTTGATTTCTGCGGTATTGTTACTTTTCCGTCAGAAATGGAGGATGAGTATTAACCGTTCAGCTGAGGCAATGACCATTTTCGCGGTTATATGTGCTGCGATGTTCCCTGTATTCCACATGGGTCGTGTTTGGGTAGGCTATTGGGCTTTACCATTACCAAACGCATTTGGTTCTTTGTGGGTAAACTTTAACTCGCCTTTGTTATGGGACGTATTCGCGATCTCTACCTATTTCAGTGTATCGTTGTTATTTTGGTATATAGGTTTGATTCCTGATATTGCGACAATCCGCGACAAGGTGAAGTCAAAATTGGGTAAGACGATGTATGGTTTCTTCTCGATGGGTTGGACAGGTTCTACACGTACATGGGCTCGTTATGAGTTGGTTTCATTGATCTTGGCTGGTTTGAGTACACCATTGGTATTGTCGGTTCACACAATTGTATCAACTGACTTTGCAACATCTTTGGTACCAGGTTGGCATACAACGATTTTCCCTCCATATTTTGTTGCCGGTGCGATTTTCTCTGGATTCGGTATGGTGGCTACTTTGTTGGTTGTCGCTAGAAAGGTGATGAATTATGAGAATTACATTACGATTGGTCACTTGGACGCTATGACAAGAATTATCATGGTAACAGGAACGATTGTAGGTATTGCCTATTTAACTGAGTTTTTTATTGCTTGGTATTCTGGTAACGTTTATGAGCAATATGCATTTGCAAACAGAGCTTTTGGACCCTATTGGTGGGCTTACTGGAGTATGATGAGTTGTAACTTGATTGCACCTCAGGTATTTTGGTTCAAATGGGCTCGTACTACACCATGGTTTATTTTTATCATGAGTATTGTGGTAAACGTAGGTATGTGGTTTGAGCGTTTCGTAATTATTGTAACGTCTTTACACCGTGATTATTTGCCATCAAGTTGGGTAATGTATTCTGGTTCATTAACAGAAATAGGCTTGTTCTTGGGTACTTTCGGTATCTTCTTTACATGCTTCTTCTTGTTTGCGAAGTTCTTGCCAGTAATTAACATGTCTGAAATCAAATCAATCCTTCGCAATCGCGAATAATAAACAACTATAGAGATTACCATCATGGGAATTTTAGATAAAAAATTAAGCTTACGTGATCGCAATAAAATGTTGATCGGCGTTTGGGAAGACGAAGATCAGTTGGTTGCAACCGCATCTGAATTGGTGCATGCGGGCGTTCACATTCACGACATCTACACTCCATATCCAGTTCACGGGTTGGATAGAATTATTGGTGCGCGTAGAAGTAAGTTGGCACGAATTGCATTTTTCTGTGCAATCACTGGATTTACTTTAATGACCACTATGATTTGGTACATGTATGTACATGATTGGCCCATGAACATTGGTAACAAGCCGGTGCGTTTCACACCAAGTTGGGCGCCTGTAATGTTTGAAGGTACTGTGTTGTGTACAGCATTTGGTATGTCGTTCTTCTTCTTTTGGAGAAACCGTTTGGTTCACGGCATCAAGAATGAAACCTTAGATATTCGTCAGACCGACGATCGTTTAATCGTTGCCATCGAAACTGTAGCTGGAATGGATGAAAAAGCCATTTTGGATATGATGAAAAAGGGTGGTGCTGTTGAAATGCGCGAATTTGAAAATGGTGTACAAACTGTAATTTAATTAGATCAACATGAACAACAAACTATATATTTTGTTCGGATCAATCGCTGCATCAGCACTGATGAGCGGTTGTGTAAGTCGTGGTAATAATCCCGGCACAGAATACGCCCCGGATATGTACTATTCAAAAGGGTATGAAGCATACAGTCAAGGCGATAGCAATCTTGTAAATCCTTATGGGATGAACATGAGGGAGCCTGTTGCGGGCACTGTAGCTATGGGTAAATTAGATTATCAATATGGTCTTGAAAACACAGGTGATGGTTATGAGGCTTCTGTAGCTTTAACAGCCCCTGCTGATGCTACCCTGGAAGATGGTAGAGGTCAATACTTGTATAACATTAACTGCACTCCTTGCCATGGTAGCACCGGTAACAATGATGGTGAAGTATTCAAAAAGGTATCTACTCTAAAGCCAACTTGGAAAGGTTATAGTGATGAGTATATCAAAACTTTGCCTGAAGGAAAAATCTATCACACTTTAACGTATGGTAAAAACAATATGGGAAGTCATGCTTCTGTATTGTCGCCAAAGGATCGTTGGAAGGTGATTAAATATGTAAAATACTTGGGTTCTCAAGGTGGTTCTACCGCATCAGCAGTAGTAGCAACCGACTCAACAATGGCTAAAACTAATTAAGCGAAGAAGCATGGGACACGGACATCATGAAATTGAAGTAAAACAAGAGCAATTTGTTTTTTCACCGAAGGCTAAAAGATTCTCAATCATATTAATGGTTTTGGGTTTAATCCTTACAGGAATTGGTATTGCCACTATGGATAACCATAGTGAAAATCATAACTCAACCACAATAGCTGCTGCAAGCCATGAAACACATGGCGAAGCAACAGTTCATAATGAAGGACATGCTTCCGAGGCAAGCGCTTCACACGAAGAAGAGCACGGCAACGTTCCTAACGAAAAATTTGGACCACGTGTTGTTTTTCATCATCAAGACAAACCAGCATCAACCCGTATTTGGGCGAACATGCTTATCGTTGGATATTTCTTCCTAATGATTTCATTGACGGCCGTTATGTGGTATGCAATTCAGTATGTTGCAAATGCAGGTTGGTCGTCGTCTATCAAACGCGTACCTGAGGCAATTATGACATTTATCCCAGTGGCATTTGTGATATTAATGATCGCATTGTTTATGGGAAAGAACGAAATCTACCATTGGGTTCACTATGAGCACCTAGGTTTGAAGCCTGGTGATGCAGGTTACGATAAGGTGTTGGTTGGTAAATCTGGTTTCTTGAATTCAAATATGTTATTCATTTTCCCAACTGTATTGGTTGTTATTTGGTATGTCTTGATGCGTAAACTTCGCAGCCTGTCTGTAGCTGAAGACAATGCAACTAAGGGAGATTCTACTTTCTTTAAAAAGAGTATCAGTTTCAGTGCCGGTTTTGCAGTATTATTCGGGTTTACAATTTCTGTTGTAGCTTGGTTAATTATCATGTCGGTTGATGCACACTGGTATTCAACAATTTTCGGTTTCTATAATTTCGTAACACATTGGGTAACGATGATCACCATCATGGCCTTTATCGTTGCTTATTTGAAGAAAGAAGGTTACTTGGGCATCGTTACAAATGAACACATGCATGATTTGGGTAAGTTTATGTTTGCCTTCACTGTATTCTGGGCTTACTTGTGGTTATCTCAGTATCTGTTGATTTGGTATGCACAAATCCCAGAGGAAATGGCTTACTACCAGATTCGTTTTGAAGATTACAAAGCCAATTTCTTGGGTAACTTCTTTATGTGCTTCTGTATTCCATTCCTTGGTTTGTTGATGCGTTCTGCAAAGAGAAATAGATACGTCCTTGCAATCATTGGTAGCATCATGATCATAGGTCACTATCATGACGTTTGGTTGATGGTTACTCCAGGTGTATTTGGCACAGGAATGACATTTGGCTTCATGGAAATCGGAATGTTGTTGCTAGTAGGTGGTATCTTTATGTGGTGGGTATTCACTGCACTTACTAAGCGTGGATTGATTGCCGTCAATCACCCATTCTTAGAAGAGTCGGTTCACCACGATGTAGGAGTTTAATTTTAAACAAAAACTATATGGAAAGGCCACTCAAACGAGTGGCCTTTTTCTTGTACATCAGCATAATAACTCAATCAAATAAAGTTCATTAATCGTAATTTTGAAACAATGGAAATTTCCGCCAAATACAATCCCGCAGACATAGAAGATAAATGGTATCAATACTGGTTAGATCAGAGGTTTTTTAACTCTACACCAGACCATAGACCCGCGTATACAGTTGTAATCCCTCCGCCAAACGTAACCGGTATTTTGCACATGGGACATATGCTTAACAATACCATTCAAGACGTATTGGTTAGAAGAGCACGTATGCAAGGATTTAATGCCTGTTGGGTACCTGGGACGGACCATGCCAGCATTGCTACGGAAGCCAAAGTTGTTAAGTTACTCGCCGAACAGGGTATTCCTAAGTCAAGTTTAACCCGGGAAGAATTCTTGTCGCATGCCTACGCTTGGAAAGATAAATACGGTGGAATCATTCTAGATCAATTAAAGAAACTGGGCGCCAGCTGCGATTGGGATAGAACACGCTTCACCATGGAACCGTCGTTGTATGATGCTGTAATTGAAGTCTTTATCGAATTATATAACAAAGGACTCATTTATCGCGGTACAAAAATGGTGAATTGGGATCCTGCTGGACAAACTACGTTGAGCGATGAGGAGGTGATTTTTAAGGATACGGCGGATCAACTTTTCACAGTGATTTACAAAGGGGTTGACTTTGATGGTGAATTGATGGTTGCAACCGCAAGGCCAGAAACAATTGCAGGCGATGTGGCAGTTTGTGTGAATCCAAATGATGAAAGGTATCAAGCGCTAATTGGTAAGAAAGTTATGGTCCCCCTAATAGGTAGGGAAGTTGCGATTATTGCAGATGATTATATCGACATAGAATTTGGTACAGGTGTGTTAAAGGTGACCCCAGCACATGATATTAACGATTACAACATTGGATTGAAATTTCATTTGCCTGTCATTGATACCTTGAATGCCGATGGAACGATTTCCGCCGCCGGCGAATTATTTGTGGGTGAAGATCGATTCGTTGCCCGTAAAATGTGGGTGAAAAAACTGAAAGAGGAAGGACTCCTTTTTAAACAAGAGAACTATTCACACAATGTTGGATATAGCGAAAGGACAGATGCCGTTGTAGAGCCAAGGATTAGTACACAGTGGTTTATGGACATGCAATTGTTCATGAAGAATAATCCAGAAGTGCTTTCATCTGTTATGAACGATGAAATTAAATTCTATCCTTCAAAATTGAAAAACACCTACCGACATTGGATGGAAAATGTGAAAGATTGGAATATTTCACGACAACTATGGTGGGGACATAGAATTCCAGCTTGGTATAATAATTCTGGTGAATTTGTTGTCGCCAAGACTTTAGAATCTGCCATAGAATTATTTGGCTCAAAAGGTATTCACGTCACTGCGCAAGAGATTCATCAAGATCCAGATGTGTTAGACACTTGGTTCAGTTCGTGGCTATGGCCCATTTCTGTGTTCGATGGGATTGGAAAGGATGCAAATAAAGCCGAGTTGGATTATTACTATCCTACAAATGATCTCGTAACCGGTCCAGATATTCTGTTTTTCTGGGTGGCTAGAATGATCATGGCGGGGTATGAGTTTGAAGGCAAAATGCCATTTAAAAACGTGTATTTTACCGGCTTGATCCGGGATAAGCAGCGTCGAAAAATGAGTAAGAGTCTCGGCAACAGCCCAGATGCATTGGAATTAATCGAAAAGTTCGGTGCTGATGCGGTTAGAATGGGATTGTTGCTATGTGCACCCGCCGGAAACGACATCTTGTTTGATGAATCTCAGATAGAGCAAGGACGTAATTTCTGTAATAAAATATGGAATGCCTTCCGATTGATGAGCGGTTGGGAAGTGGTTGATCAGCCGAGTACATTGGCGGCCAATAAAGCTAAGGTTTTCATTGACAGTAGGATTCAGCAAGTCATAAGCGAAAACGAAAAATTCTTCGCCGAGTTCAAATTGTCCGATGCACTTATGAATATCTATAAGTTGATTTGGGACGATTTCTGTGCAGTGTATTTGGAAGCGGTGAAACCTCCGTTTGGTGATCCAATATCAAAAAACACATTGCAGGATACACAAGCGATTTTTGGTCAATTGATGGCGATGCTACACCCTTACATGCCATTTATTTCAGAAGAAATACATCATGCAATTCATCAAGGAAATCCCGCAAAACCTTTGGTTATTAGCGAGTACCCAAAAGCGAACGAATCTTCATCGGCTTTTCCGATGGAACCATTGTTATTAGTATCTGAAGTCAGAAATTTACGTAATACCAAAGGTTTATCGCCCAAGGAGTGTATACAATTGTGGATACCCGGAAATGCTTCGGTTCTAATAGAAAATGCGAGCTTGATTGAAAAGTTGGCAAACGTACAAATTAATGTAATCGCATCGGAAAATATTCCAAATGGCCAACCCATTTTGGTAGGTATTTACGAAGTATGGTGTGAGTTAGATCAAACAATTGACCCCGAAAAGGAGAAAGAAGAACTCAATAAGGATCTGAATTATTACCAAGGTTTTGCGGAATCGGTACTTAAAAAACTCAGTAATGAAAGATTCGTTTCCAATGCAAAAGCGGAAGTAGTTGACATGGAACGAAAGAAATTGGCTGACGCAAAAGAAAAAATCGCATTGATTACCAAGCGATTGGAGTCTTTGTGATCCGATTACTTTCTAGTCTTCAAGTGATTCACATGGTATTGCCCTACGGAGTTACCCAATGTTTTTCCGTGTTTAATGGCATCTACAAAGTGAATTCCTCCATACAGTCTTGACACACAGGCTTGATTGCTAGCTTCTCTGAAGTTCTTGAACCGTCGAACGCCTAATCCAAACTCGGCCTCAGCGCTATCTGTAAATTCGTACTCTCCAAACTGCGCTGTTAATACCGTTGCAGCAGCACTCGAAACAACGCTATGACCAGATGGGTATTCCGGGAACCCAGGCGTTTGAATTGGCGCAACCCAACTAGAATCGATCAATTGATGTACCGCCGAAATGGGTCGTACATAGTCGGTTTGATATTTTACGTACCAACAAGTGATAAACGCATCAAAAATCGCCGATGATAGACGCATCATACCGTCCGCCGTCTCAATCAAACTGTAATTCTTCTGTCGGGCTACGGTGGAAAACATCGACAACCAATGTCCGGCTGGGCTTACCTTCAAAATATTAATGGTAGCATGGCCGTAGTGAACGGATGCATTCGGATTATCGTCCCAATACAAAGCAGTTTGCAGGTTGGCGGGATTTTTCGCATTCACTGTATCATACACCTCTTTGGTGATACGGTAAAAACGAGATTTTTTATCGGTTGAAAATGGTTCGGGTTGTTCCCATGTGAAATCACGGACCGACTTAACCAATACGGGTCTAATCTTACCCCAATTGGGTTCGATGGCTTCCATAAAGTCGGGTGGTGTAGGCTCCCAAGATCCTGGCTTGTTGCGAGTTAAGAAAAATTCGCGTCCTCTAAAGTAGGAAAATGAATCCTTTTTTGACCATTTTACGATATGATTTCCCACTGAATCACCATAGGCGATAGACGATTCAAACATCGAGTTCGACATCTGAGATTTATATTCATCAAGCATACGTTTTCTAAAGTTGATGATGCTATCTTCTTTATAAACCAATTTTTGACTGACATATGTATGCGCAGCCAAGGCCACTAAATCCAAGCAGTATCGTTTTGAAGTATCTGGCGATGGGGCAGACTGTAGTCCATTCATCATGGGCGCCGCGCTTTGATATTCAGAATAGAAGGGCACAAGGGCCTCATACGCAGCAATAGAAGCGTACACATATCGTCTGGAACCCACTGGAGCCGCTACGTGATCAACTACAATCGCATTTTGGATAGCAAGGTTGCAAGTCGTAAGAATGTCGTTGTGAATGATCTTATTTTCCTTTTCAGCGGGCTTTCCGCAAGACATGGCTAGGAAAATGATGGCAATGGTTAGAATAGGGTAGATTTTTTTCATGACTCTGAGATGTAAATATATAAAAAAAGGCACGCAAAGTTGCGTGCCTTAACTATCTAAAACAATGACATTTATTGGTTTTCTTGATCTTCCAAGATAATTCCTGAAACGCCTTTGTAAGGAGAAGCAATGTTAGTAACCATTTTTAAACGTTTGATGTTATCAACGCGCTTGGTCATTCTGCTTCTGTTTTTTGCTTCTTTTCTTTTGAGTTTAGTAACAGCCATTTTCTTAAAATTAGGACGCAAAAATAATGAAATTCATTGAAGAATGCAATTTTATCGAATAATTACCTCGATTCACACCTGTCCAAAATAAATTTTTAACCGCCTTGGCGAAGATAGGACCAACGTCCTATCTTCCGTTTTCCAAAACAAGACCAAAGGCGTATGACAAAAATAACTCTACTTGCCCAAATGATTGAACCGATAGCAACAGAAAAGTTCAAAAAATTGGCAAATGAACTCGAATCTAACAAACATAGCAAAGGCATCGAATCATGGAAGCACTTGGTAACAATGCTTTTTTGCCACTTGAGAAATGCGGCTTCGTGTAGAGACATCAGCAATCGATTGATGTCAATAGCGGGCAATATCAATCACCTTGGTTGCAAACAAGCTCCGACTAAATCTTCGGTCTCTTACATCAACAAACACCGGGATTATCGGCTTTTTGAAAAGTTCATTTATGAAGTCATCGATCATTTAGGACAGCACGTGGGATTTCAAAAGAGAAACTTGAAACG
>JBEGUW010000078.1:0-38353 GCA_041178665.1 Bacteroidota bacterium | reverse complement strand
TGAAGTGAAATCTTTGGAATAGTTAATTAATACTTTGTTTTCTTTAGTCAAAGTTTTGTTTGTCGACCTCTCTTCTTCTGGATTCCAGCCATTGCTGAGCTTCAAAGTAATTGTTTGCTGTAGCGATCGAAAGTATATTTCCAGTTCTTTTCCAGACAATCCCCTCGAACTTCGCATTCCGAACACGACACCAGAATAATATCTGAACTTCTTTTTGCTAATTACATGAGAGAAGTAGACGTAAGGCCTACCTTTTTTGACCCCACCAACAGTGGGTTGTGAATACATTAAAAATTGATTCATGTGCGTTTTCAGTTCGCACTTTTTTTAAAATTCGCTTGATTCTCTACTAAATCCCAATAAACGTTGGGCTCAAGCCTATAGCTCATTCGGTTAGAGCAACTGACTCATAATCAGTAGGTGCTTGGTTCGATTCCAAGTGGGCCCACAAGAAGCCTCTCAGCAATGAGGGGCTTTTTTATTGGGTAAGCCTGTGTCTAAGCCCCCCTATTGTTTGATCCAACGCAAAACCTGTTTTTGTGTATTGGTTGTTACTTCCACAAAATACAACCCAGAAGTAAGGTTTGATACGTTCAGGGTTGAGCTTGTTCCGAGAAGCACCAACGAGCCCAATTCGTTGAATATTTTCACACCAACGATGGCTTCTTTGGTCACTACTTCGATTTGGGAAGAAGCGGGATTGGGGTAAATGAGCATTCTCTCAGTGGGCATCACGTGGGTGTTGACTGCGCCACCCCGAATGAATTGGAATTGCCAGTATCCGGCGCCATAGTTAATGCCTGCGGTTAATCGCGTTGCGGTTAAGGAGATTTGATAATTTCTTTGATTGGGCACTGTGCTTCCACTGCTCAATTCACCATTGTTTGTGGCTTTGGGTAATCCAAGATAATTTCCTTTGCCATCGATCACTAGAAGGCCTGTGATGCTGTCTATATACCATTTGCCAATGCTCGTTCCATCATGGGGCGATACGGGTACGCCACAAAGATCCTTTCCAGCATTCTGCCATCCTTCGAGCCAAGTTTGGGTTCCAAGTGCGATTTTGAATTCTCCATTTTTTGAGATTTGATATACATCATCGAACAAACAAGATCGCAGCGATACGTCGGCCGAAGAATTGCTCCACCAGTTTAAACTGCTTGGCGAAGGTCCCACTGCCATGGCGTTGGCAACGGGCTCCAGTATCCAATTTCCGGCCAATGAAAAGGTATTGAATGTTGCTGTGCTACTTTGCTGACGTCCTTTGCTATTGTCTTTTGCCACAGCATATACTTGGTGTTTTCCTTCGGGCAATTTCGAACTGAACGCATAGGGTGCCACAGTGTCGATGGCCACAGAATCGCCATCGAGCCAGAAAGTCACAGACTTGATGCTGCCATCCAAGTCATCGGCACTTGCCGTGATTTGAAAAGGTTGATTTTCGATGGTTGTGGTGGTGGCGATGGGGCTGGTGATTGAAACTTCGGGCAGTTGATTGCCTCCGTCGCGAACAAAAATGAAAATGTCGTTTTCGTCATTGTATAAACTATCGCTCACGATGAGCCTGATTTTGTAAACACCTTCTTTGGGTTGCTTGAAGGTAACTTGTTGGCCATTTTCTCGCTCAATGATGAGTTTCGATGGGCCGTAAATTTGTTTCCACTGGTAATTTAAGTAGCCCAAATGACCATAACTGCTTTTGCTGCCATCGCAAATAAAGCTGTCTGTGCCAATCACACAAGAGATGTTTCCGCCGGCATTCGCTAAGGGCAAGGCCTTGGATAGGTTACTGCTCCATACAAATTGTAGTTTGCCCAAATTCACTCCCGCGTCATCAAACTGGAGACGTATCACACGCTTGCCCCTCACAAGGGGTATATTTTTCACGGTTATCGAACCAAATGTTTCCCATTTTTGAGTGCTAGGGAAGGCAATGTCATTGGCAATTCGTTGGTTATTGAGCCAAATTGATAGTTTGCCTGCTGCGCCAAGGTTGCCATTGGCATATCGCAACGTGCAATCATAGAGTCCGTCTTTGGTAATATTGGCTGTGTATTCTGTCCATTCTCCCGCATCGATATAAGTCAAAATCGCCCCTTCTTGTGCGTTGCTAGAAGCGTCTACTGATTCATTGGTTCTGAAATTACCTAGGTTTTTGGTGCTGAAATCGATGTATGCAATGCTTTGACCATTCCCGCCTTCAAACTCGTCGAAATGACCACTTTGAAAGCTACCTGGGATGGTTGCAATGCTTTTGTTATAGGCGATTTGTTCTCCAACAATGATTTCTGTAAGATTGGATATGACCTGGTTTTGCCCTTTAAAAACTCGTGCGTAAAAGATGTATTTCCCCGCATTGAGCGCTGTGGTAGAGAGTGCAAATGGGGCTGAGACGTTGGTTTTGATTCGATTTGATCCCATGTACCACTGAACAGAATCGGGGGTGATGCTGAGTGAATCGAAATACAATGTGGCGGCCGTGCCTTTGTACAATTGTCCAAAATCGGTAGTGATGTGCGCAGTGATGTCGAGATCCAAACTCGTTTTGAGCTTTCTTGGGGCGATGGTCATGACATATCCATCCGAGAATTTTACTTTGAGCGTATCGGGTCCATCGTTTTTGGCAACATAAACCATTTGATTGCCTTTTTTAAATGCCACTGCCAATGGGTGATTTGCGGTGATGTTGGGTTGTAGTCGACCCAAGGCATTGAGCGCGTGAAGCCAGTGGTAGGTTTGTGCATCAGAAACCCCGAATTTTAGGTTGCGATTGGGAAAGCTGTTGTATAGTTCAATCGCTTTAGGAGCGTTGATGTAGGCAAGGAATTCCCAGTATAAATCGTGCCATAAGTTGTCGTTGACTTGGTTTGAAAGTATCCCCGTGTTTTTGGTCATTTCATTCCATAGGCGCTTGGCATAGGTGGTATCGTGGGCCAAATAGAAAGAGCCGCCATGAATAGGATACAACTCAATGCCATAGGATGCGGCAATGTCGTTGGTCCAAAAAGTACCATTGTCGTAGGAGTTGCCCCAAACCCTTGAAACCAATGCGTATTGTTGTGTTTTGGAAAAGTTGCGTTGTTTGGTATCGAACCAATATTCTTGAATGGCAGATTGCTCGGTGGTGTAAAGATAAATGCCGAGGTTGCGGATGTTGTTGTCTTGTGTGATGCTGCCCCAATGAATCAGGGAAGAGTTAAATTGCATGCTTTCCGATGTCGATTCTTGGTCGTTTCCTTGCGGAAAGGTAGCAAAACCGTTGGCCCAAGAATGGCCTGTGTAGGGATTGAAGTTTCGTAGATAGGGAAACATTTGGTCGTCTCGTTGTGTGGATGCAGCATCCCTCACCAATAAATTGATCATGGCACCGAACGACTTCGCCCAACCGGGTTCAAATTCCTCCAAAAAGGCCGCGGCGTGAATAAAATAGCCCCAGTGAAAATGGTGGTCGTTGATGTTGTTGTCTTGGCCATGGCCTGCGGGATAGCCCAATAACGAGGACCAGGTTTTGTTATAATAAAACAAGAAAGCAATTTCACCCGGATTGTGGGTGAGCCAATTTTCGAGTCGTGATTTGATGGTTTTGTGAATGGTTAATGCGCTTTTTTTATCGCCCATTTCGTGCGCAATTCTTGCGGTTTGGATCAATCGATTCATCACCTGGCCTTCGTTGTATGAATCGGTCCAGGTGGCCAAGCCTTCATTTTTGATGTCGTTGATTTTCTGTTGCAAGGCGATGGGGTTGAAGCCTGCGCTCAAAGGGTCAACGAAGGGTAAAGTGGGTAAGATGCCACTGAATGTATTAATGGTTGAGAAATGGTTTGAGGCCCTCATTTTCAGTGTGCCTCGAACGGTGGAATAGGTGTAATTGAGGTAGTTGGCATTGGAATCGTTGCTGTGCGACCAATGGTGGGGCAGTATGCCACACAATACATTGGAATCTTTCCCTTCGTGAATGCGTTTGTGGATTGAAAAGTTCGTGGTTACCGTACTTTTTGGATTGTTAAACTCCCAGCTGCTGAGGGTTTTGGTGGGTTCAACGTAGGCGAATCTTTGAAAGGAATCTGCCAATGCGCTAAGTTGGGTGCTGTTTTGGGGTAGCATCAGCATCGACCAATAATTGGAGCCATTTAGAGATGATGTGTACAGCGATCCGTTTTTTGTCCAGCTGCTTCCTTTAGGGCCATACACCACGAAATCTGCACCGTTGTATGCGTTTTCGATGATGATTTTTTCGTTTGATATGGTGGCGGTACCTGTATTTATTTTGATGCTAGCCTCGTTGTTGCCGTCTTTTTGGAAGTAAATAAACGGCATGCCCATGCCCACGGTGGCTTGAAATCTGCGTGAAGCGTCTTTCCATTCCATGGTGATGAGCCAATCGCTGTAGTGCGAAATGTATGGCGCGTTGTGGTTGAGTGAAGTGACGCCAACGGTAATGGGTTCGATGTCTGATATCACGCCCCAAGGGATGTAAGAAACCACCAATCCGCTGTTCACAGTTTTCATGGTTAGGGGATAATTGAAAAGATTGTCGCAATGGGCATTTTTCAATTTTGCCGACCACCAATCGTTTGTTGGAACAGGTTTGGTTTTCAGTGAATCGATAAGGTAGGGCGTGCCAGATGGGTATCCATTTCTCCCTGCAACATCAGTGCCTGGGAATGTGGTGGTATAACTGCCGCTCCCAACTTTTACCGTTTGGGCTTGTGATGCGACAATAAAAAAAAGGCCAATAATTGTGGCCATAGTTATATGAGTAAAGCGTTGTAGAGATTTCAAAAGTAATATGTTGAACGATGAGCTATAAGCGAAGGTATATCATTATTGTATTTTTTACAATAATATTTTTGCCGCTCGATTTGTCTGTGGGCAATACCCTTTTACTTCACAATGGCGAACAAGTGAAAGTTTCCAAATCGGGCCGTCAGGTTATTCTCGACCATTTCAACAAAGCGAGCTAAGAATCCCCCACTGAAGATAGTTTTGTATCTTCGCTACCGTGGAACCCAGCGCTGGAATATCAGTGGTTATTATCGCTTACAATGAATCCAACAATATTGGTCGTTGTATCGATTCCGTGATTGGAATTGCCAATGAAGTCTTAGTGGTTGATAGTTTTAGCACCGACGATACGCATTCAATAGCCCACGACAAAGGCGCCCGAGTTATTCAACACACCTTTGAAGGCCATATACAACAGAAGAACTGGGCCAAAGACCAAGCAGCATTTGATTGGGTTTTGAGCTTGGATGCCGACGAATCCTTATCTACAGAATTACAAGAACAACTCACGTTGGCGATTGCCAATGGCCTCACGTTCGGAAAAGTTAAAGGATATACCTTTTCGCGCTTAAATCACTTAGCTGGCCAGCCCATTCGTGGTTGTGGGTGGTATCCTGACACTAAATTGCGACTTTGGGACCGACGGTGTGGTTCTTGGTCGGGCAGAAATCCGCACGATAAGTTTGTTTTAGAGAAAGGCTATGTATTGGGCTCGATATCTGGCGATATTCTGCATTTTACCTATTCCGATCTCACCGCCGTTAAGCAACAAGCCCTGAAATTTGGCAAAATTGGTGGACAGGCACTAGCGCATGAATTCACGAATCATCCGGGCTATTTCATTCAGCGACAAGGCTTATATTTTTATCTTTTGTTCAAGCTCCTCACCGCTGGCTTTGCGCGTTTTATCCGCAATTACCTACTCAAAGGCGGTTGGAAATTTGGCTCCAACGGATTGTTGATCTGCTTCTGGCAAAGCGTAGAAGTATCTTATAAATACGGATTTGCGTTGTTTGGGAAAGCAAGCAAGAAATAAACTTCCGGGAAAAATGTTGCAATCAAAAATTCATCCCCATTTAATAGAAGTAGGTTGCGATGAAGCTGGAAGAGGCTGTTTGGCTGGTCCTGTTGTGGCCGCGGCCGTGATCCTACCCAACGATTTTCACCATCCTTGGCTAAACGATTCCAAACAGGTTGGCAAATCGCATCGCAATGCCTTGCGTGATGTGATCGAGAACGAAGCCCTCTTTTGGGCCGTGGGCGTTTGCAGTCATGAGGAAATTGACCAAATCAACATATTGAATGCCAGTATTTTGGCGATGCACAGAGCCATCGAAAAATTGGGTGCGATTCCAGAATTTATTGCCGTGGATGGAAATCGATTTAAGCCCTATCCCAATATCCCGCATCAAACAGAAGTAAAAGGCGATGGCAGATTCTTGCACATCGCGGCCGCTAGTATTCTCGCAAAAACGCATCGAGATGAAATCATGGAAGGACTTCATGAAGAGTTCCCCCATTACGGCTGGAATCAAAACGCCGGCTACCCCACTTTGGCCCATCGCAATGCAATTCGTACGCATGGAATCACACCCCACCACCGCAAATCATTTCGATTACTGCCCGAACAACTCAGATTATTTTAACACCCCCTTGTTGGATTGATATTTTTGATTAACTTATTGACGAAAATTTGTCAACTTTTTAATCAATTAGATATGCGCAATCCTTCTACCTCCTCGATTATCACCCACATGGACCTCGACTCATTTTTTGTGAGCGTAGAGCGAATGCGCAACAGCGCCTTAAACGGAAAACCTGTCATCATTGGGGGCAACAGCGATCGCGGCGTGGTGGCTAGCTGCAGCTATGAGGTTCGCGCCTTTGGTGTACACAGTGCGATGCCGATGAAACAAGCCAAACTATTATGTCCGGAAGCCATCATTATTCGCGGAGATTCTCAACTATACAGCGATTATTCTAAGGACGTGACGGATATCATTGCCGAGTCGGTTCCGCTGTACGAGAAAAGCAGCATCGACGAGTTTTACATTGACATGACGGGCATGGATAAGTTTTTTGGGTCGTGGAAGTTGGCGATGGAGCTCAAGGATCGCATTTTAAAAGAAACAGGTTTGCCCATTAGCTTTGGGTTGGCAAGCAATAAAACGGTGAGTAAGGTCGCCACGGGAACGGCCAAGCCAGCAGGACAAAGAAAGGTGGATTACGGCGATGAAAAACCTTTCCTTGCTCCACTTTCGGTGAGGAAAATACCAGGGGTTGGCAACGAAACCTATCGCACACTGAGATCGTTGGGGATACAATA
This sequence comes from Bacteroidota bacterium, assembly GCA_041178665.1. GTDB lineage: Bacteria > Bacteroidota > Bacteroidia > NS11-12g > UBA955 > UBA955. The sequence continues at coordinate 31,242 of JBEGUW010000078.1, read as the reverse complement.
CATCAAAACCCTGCAAGAGATGCCTATGGATTTGCTATCGAAGACACTCCAAAAACCCGGCATCGACTTATGGAAAAAGGCACAGGGGATCGACAATCGCAAAGTGGAACCCTACCAAGAACGGAAAAGTATTGGCACCGAGCGAACCTTTGAGAAAGACACGATTGATGTCGTTAAATTGCGCAACCTAATGAGCGCCATGGCCGAAAACTTGGCATACCAACTCAGGAAGGGCGATAAAATCTGCGCTTGCATCACGGTAAAGGTGAGATACAGCGACTTCAATACGCACACCTTGCAGGCGAAGATTCCTTACACCAGTGCAGACCATATCATCATTGCCAAAACCATGGAATTATTTGACCGTTTATATAGTCGACGATTACTGATTCGTTTGGTGGGGGTACGACTTAGCGATTTGGTGAGCGGCGGATTTCAGATGAATCTGTTTGAGGATTCGGAGGAGATGGCCAATTTGTATCAGGCGATGGATCGCATGAGGAATCGATTTGGGAGCCAGGCCGTTCGCAGAGCGAACGGCCTGGACGTAAAAAGTATCGGCCGGTCAGACAATCCCTTTGATGGTGGCCCTCCCCCATTGTTGGCAAATCGTAGAACTTGACATCACCCTGATTCGGTAAGATTTATTGCGTTTTATGCACCGAATGTCCCATACCCTTCCAATTGTGGGTTATTTCCGTTTTATTTGTAATTGGTATCATCAAACCCCATGAAACTACGCAACCTTTTACTCATTATCTGCATTTTTAGTATTCAAGCAGTTACGGCGCAGACCAAACCTGTACTCAAAGCCCGTGAAAATTTTGCCAATGGAAAATATCCTGAAGCAAGAAAATATTGTATTAGCGGCCTAGAAGACGATAAATCCACCACTGAACTTTGGTACATCAAAGCCATCTCCGAGTTTGAGATGTATCAACTAGAAAAATATCGCAAAGAAGAAACTGATTACTTTAAAGAATCCATGAAAAGTGCGGTGAAGGCGATTGGTTACGATGATGACCAAAGACTTTACAAAGTATACGGCGAACGATTTAAACCCTTGGTGGCTGCGAACAACAAAGAAGCCATCAGCAATTACGGTCAAGGCAGATACCCCCGTGCCCTCCAAACCTACAAAACGAGCTATGAGCTTACCGGAGATACGATTGCATTGGGCATGGCTGGACATTGCTATTTTTTGATGAAGCAAAACTTGGATGCCGTTAAAACCCTTAGAAAGGTTGCCACAATGAATTACGGTGCCAATGCAGAAAACAAACACAAGAAAACGTATGTGAGAGAAGCATTTGAAGACCTTACCGATTACTATTTGAATGAGGCAAAAATGAAAGATAGCGCCATGTATTATTGCGAAATGGGACTATCTGTATTCCCGCTCAATGTCAAATTGTTAAACTGGGAACGTCAAATGTTGAATATCGAATTGGCATCAACAAGAACAAACACCGGCTACAGCGCTATGTATAATCAATGGTTGCAAAAAGCCTTGATCTATTTCCCAAGCGATACATTTTACCTACACGAACAAAACAATTTCTACCTCAACCGCATCGGATACCTTACACAGGAGAACGATTGGGCTGAAGCAGAACTCACATACCAAGATTTCTTTCAGCGGAAAGCCGATCTTTTGGGTCGAAAAGCAAAGAACGCTACCGATCCCTTCTTATTGAACGATACAAGCAAATTCATTACCCAGAGTTTAGAGTATTACCTGAGCAACAACGCGCCAGGCGGTACTGTATTCTTCTTCTACAAGTGGTACCCCATGCAGTTCAAAAGTGGAGCCATCGATGAGAAACGGATGGAAGCCTTGCTAAACAATCCACCCAAAACCATTAGCCACCGTTTGATTGGCATGTTGATGGATCATGCAGGCAATAAATACCCAAAAAATGCGACCTTGAAAAAGTATCGCATGGCTATTTACTCGCAATGGATTAAGCAACCCATCGCCTATTACGATTGGCAGCGCATTATAACTTTAAGTGATTCTGTAGTTAAGGACTTCCCAAAAAACACCACCCTAAAACCCCAACAACAGCAATTATTGGCTAGGGGTATTGATTCATTAACCAAGCACGGCCAAATGGATTTGGCTTGGGGATTGTACTATCGCCTTCAAAAAGAAAATCCCAAATTTCCGACGTTAAACAAACTTCAGATCAGTGTGGCGAAAGCGGATTTCGAAAAACGTTTCAAAGGCAGCAAAATCGCCTATTCAAAAATCAAAGGCAAACAGGTTTCTAATACTGGATGGTCGGGTGTTGTAAAGACTTGTACCCCAGGAACCTTGCCAGACAGTACCAATCAAAAAATCACCAATCGTATCAATTACTTCCGTCAGAATTCGGGGATCCCCAATGCAGTGCGATTGGACGAGGACAAGCAAATTGCATGTTTGGCTGCCGCCACGATGTATGCACCCATTGGCGTGTTCAGTCGCGAACCCAAACCCGAAACACATAAGTGCTTTTCTCAACCCGCAGCCGATGCCGCCGCTTATGGTCAAGCCATTTTGGAATCTAATCCTGCGCAAAGCGTCACGGTGCTCATGAGCGACAATAAAAGTGATGAGATGTATAACCGTAGACTTATCACCCACCCTGGATTAACGAACTACGGTTATGGTTGTGCCGACAACAATTCTGTTTTTTGGATGGCCGACAGATCTTTGTTAAAGATCGATTCCAATTATTATAAGGATCATTTTGTAACCTGGCCTGCTGCGGGTGCCTCACCAACCATGCTCGCTTTTGATAAATGGAGTTTTTCTATTCTTCAACCGCTTGCAGAAGCAACAGTATCAATGACATCCACCAAACATGGCAAAGTAGAATGTGATGTCCGCGAAGAAGCTGGAAATGGGCTTGGGCTTCCAACTTTGGTGATCGTTCCCCTTGGCATGCCCAAATGGGAAACTGGCGATGTCATCAAAATAACGGTTACCCTAAAAAATAAAAAAGTATTTACCTACTCAACTGAGTTGTTCTAATTGCTTTATTCCTATTATTTCATTACCTTTGCAGTCCTTTTTTAGGATCCTTTCTGCACGCGTGGCGTAATTGGTAGCCGCACCAGACTTAGGATCTGGCGCCGTAAGGTGTGTGGGTTCGAGTCCCTCCGCGTGCACTACTCCCCTCCAATTGTTGCTATTAGGCAATGTGGCGGGGATTTTCATTTTATCACATCACCCAATAGAAAAAAAGCAATATTGTGAATATTCAACTCGAAAAACACGACGATCTTAACCTTACTGTCATCATTGCACTTGGCAAATCAGATTACCAAGAAAAGGTAGAAAAAGAAGTAAAACGCATTCAGAAAACCGCCAATATCAAAGGCTTCCGCCCAGGAAAAGCCCCTATGGGAATGGTTCATAAGTTGTATGGTAAAGGGATTCTAGCCGATGAAATTCAGCGCATGGCATCCGACGCGATGAACGACTACATCGAAGAGAACAAATTGGATATTTTAGGCTACCCCATCGCAAGTAATAAGGTAGAAAGCGAAATTGATATCGACGGTAGCGAAGATTTTACGTTTGCTTTTGATTGTGGTTTGGCGCCTCAATTCGAACTTAGTGTTTCTAAAAAGGATACTTTGGAGCAATTTGATATTACCGTTACCGATAAAGAAGTTACGGACGATATCAATTACTCTAGAAAGCGTCATGGCAAAATGGTTGATATCGAAGCCGCGGAAGAGGAAGATATCATCTATGCTAATGTCAATGAGTTGAATGAAGACGGAAGTGTTTTGGATGGTGGTTTGAACGATAAAAACATCAGCTTCGTATCGTCTTTAATCGAAGATAAGAAAGTGAAGGATTCTGTTTTGGGCAAAAAAGTGGGCGACCAGTTCAATGCCGATATCAAAACATTGCTCAATAACAACGAAACCGTTATTTCCAACACATTGGGAATCGCAAAAGAGGGCGTAAACGACCTTAGCAGCAATTTCAGCGTCACCGTTACTGAAATCAAACGCAGAATCGATGCAGAAATCAACGAGGAGTACTATAAAGAAGTTTTTGGCGACCTAGAAATTCCATCAAGCGAAGAAGAATATCGCGAGAAGATCAAAGCGAATTTGGAAAACTACTACCGCAATGAATCTGAACTTTGGTTAGATCATCAAATTGGTCACTTGTTGATGGAAAAACACAACATCAATTTACCCGATGAATTCTTAAAGCGTTGGTTGATCACTACGAAAGAAAATGAATACACCTTCGAAAACATCGACGAGAAATATGCGGAAGAGAAAAGTGCATTGCAACGTCGTTTAGTAATTGACAAAATTGCTGCCCAAACAGATTTGAAGAGCACGGAAGCAGAAATCAGAGAAGAAGCGCGCATTTATTTCCACGGATTATACCGTCAGTACGGATTAAATATCCCAATGAACGATGCATTCTTGGACGAAAGCATCAACAAAAAACTTGCAGAACGCGAATTTGTAATGCAGATGGCAGACCGCGTAATTTATCGCAAAGCCTACGATGCAGTAAAAGAATTAATTACCATCAAAGCGAAGAAAATCAGCGTAGAAGATTATTTCACCCAAGTGAATGCGCATAAATCTGCGCATGGGGAGTAATCTTTTCTGAATTAGATTTGTTATATAACTACAAAAACATGGACTACGGTAAAGAATTTGAGAAATACGCGACCAAGCACTTGGGAATTAGCAGCTTGAAAATGGATAATTACACCAAACTGGTTTCTCAGAGTGGTGGTATCTACGGATTAACTCCAAACATCATCGAAGAACGTCAGATGAACGCAAGTGTCATCGATATTTTCTCTCGTTTGATGATGGACCGAATCATTTTCTTAGGTGTTCCCATTTACGAAGATGTTGCCAATATCATTATGGGTCAGTTGTTGTTTTTGGAAAGTGCGAATTCAAACCGCGACATTCAAATTTACATCAACAGTCCAGGTGGAAGTGTTTACGCAGGCTTAGCAATTTACGATACGATGCAGTACATCAGTTCTGATGTGGCTACCATTTGTACCGGAATGGCTGCAAGTATGGGTGCCGTTTTGATGTGTGCTGGAGCCCACGGAAAGCGCACTGCTCTTCCCCACTCTCGCATCATGATTCACCAACCATTGGGTGGCGCACAAGGACAAGCTTCAGATATTGAGATCACTTATAAGGAAATCAGTAAATTGAAGAAAGAATTGTACGATATCATCTCAAATCACTCCGGACAGCCTTTTGATAAAGTTGAAAAGGATTCTGATCGTGATTATTGGATGACAGCCGAAGAGTCGAAAGCCTACGGTATGATCGATGAAGTGCTCGGACGCCGTACCAAATAATCTCGCATGAAGGCGAAAGACCCCAATTGTTCATTCTGCGGTCGCAAGAAAAGCGAATCGTTGATGCTTATTTCCGGTTTGGATGGTCATATTTGTGACCATTGCGCCGAACAAGCGAACAATATCGTAGAAAAAGAACTTGGCGGTTCTCCAGAATCAATCACCGATATCAATAGTACAACGGGTGAAAAAGGTGGCAAAAAGCTTCCTACACCTATCGAGATCAAAGAACACCTTGATCAATACGTAATTGGACAAGACCAGGCTAAGCGCACGCTGAGTGTGGCCGTATACAATCATTACAAACGATTAAATAGTAAAAAGAATAGCAAGAAGTCGGATGATGTGGAAATTGAAAAATCCAACATCTTGATGATCGGCGAAACCGGTACCGGCAAAACGCTTTTGGCAAAAACCTTGGCGAAAATCCTTGATGTGCCTTTTTGTATTGCCGATGCAACCGTGTTAACCGAAGCGGGTTATGTGGGCGATGATGTGGAAAGTATCCTTAGTCGTTTGCTTCAAGTGGCTAACTACAAACCCGAATTGGCAGAACGTGGCATCATCTACCTAGATGAGATGGATAAAATTAGCCGCAAAGGCGACAATGCCTCCATTACGCGTGATGTCAGCGGCGAAGGAGTTCAACAAGGTTTACTTAAGATTTTGGAAGGTACGATTTCTAATGTCGCTCCCGAAGGTGGCAGAAAACACCCCGACCAAAAGTATATTAAAGTTGATACCACCAACATCCTATTTATTTGTGGTGGCGCATTTGATGGCATCGAGAGAATCATCTCTAGGCGCGTTCAAAAGCAAGAACTTGGATTTAAAAGCAGCCTAAATCGCGAAATCCAAGACAAAAAATTGCTCAGTTTGGTATCACCTCCCGATTTGAGAGCTTTTGGATTAATTCCAGAATTGATTGGCCGCTTACCAATTCTAACAGCCCTAGAACCGCTAGATAAACCCGCATTAAAGTCGATTTTATCTGACCCAAAAAATGCCTTGTTAAAACAATATCAGCACCTATTCTCATTGGACAATATCAAATTATCCATCGCCGATGATGCAATTGATTTTATTGTCGATATGGCCTTTGAGAACAAGTTAGGCGCCCGTGGATTGAGAGGTATTTGCGAATTGATACTACAGGATTTTATGTACGAAGCCCCCTCTCTCAAAGGCAAATCAGAATTAATCATTACCAAAGCCATCGCCGAGGAAAAATGGAATCGGGCTGACAGCCAGAAATTCGCGTCTTGATTTCCCGCATTTTTTGGTAAATTGCGTTCCTCTTATGGAAAAGAATAACAAAGGCGTCATGACCGCTTGGACCATGTATGACTGGGCTAACAGCGTTTACTCACTCAGCATTTCGTCTGCCATCTTCCCTACTTTTTACGAAAGTTTCACCCCAAAACACATCGAAGTGATGGGTATGGACTTCAAAAACACTGCCTTGTACAGTTACTGTTTGAGTTTTGCTTTCCTAATCAACGTATTGCTCGTGCCATTATTATCAGGTATCAGCGACGCTTCCGGAGCCAAGAAACCCTTTATGCGATTTTTTGTAATCCTTGGTAGTTTGGGATGCAGTGCCTTGTATTTCTTTAACGGCCACAATTACACGTTTGGCCTAATAAGTTTCATGATTGCGACCTTGGGTTTTGCTGGTAGTTTGGTATTCTACAATGCCTACCTGCCCGAAATTGCAACGCCAGACAAGTTCGATAAATTATCTGCTCGCGGTTTCACGATGGGTTATATCGGTTCCGTTTTGATGTTGATTTTCAATTTGCTGTTATTAATTAAACATGATTGGTTTGGATTGCCTTCGCCAAAAACAAGCCCCCTGCCCTTTCAAGTGGGTTTCGCAACAGTTGGAATCTGGTGGTTGGGATGGTCGTTCTGGCCCCTGTTAAAACTCCCCGGTAAATTAGAAGCAAAAGCCAAAGTGAGCATTTGGAACGGCTACCGTGAAATTCGCAACGTATTTCAAGAAGTCAAAAAGATGAAAGCCGTAAAAATCTTCTTGGGCTCCTTCTTTGTCTATACGATGGGCGTACAAACCGTAATTTACGTCGCCGCACTTTTTGGAAAAAACGAACTCAAATTAGAATCCGAGGACATGCTTAAAACGATCCTTTTGATTCAACTTATTGGAATCGCTGGCGCTTTCTTCTTTGCTTGGGCCGCCAAAAAACTGGGAAACAAACCCGCTTTGTTTATCAGCTTAAGCATTTGGACACTGAGTTGTATTTTGGCGTACCAATTAGAACCCCAGAAACCCAACCAGTTCTTTGCGTTGGCTTGTTTAATTGGTACTGTAATGGGCGGGATTCAGAGTTTATCTAGAGCCACGTATGCTAAGCTCATCCCCGGAGACCATGACAATACCTCTTATTTTAGCTTCTTCGAAGTCACTGAAAAACTCGCTATCGTTTTGGGCACATTTGCTTGGGCCATGATCGACAACGTAACGGGAAACATGAGGAACAGCATTTTACTGCTCATGGTGTTTTTTATCATTGGTATCTGTATTCTCTACTTCCTACCAACCGATAAAATCAAATCTGAGAAATTATCTCAGCAGGGAAATTGATCCGCTATACTCATACTTCTTCTCATCGAGGCTGTAGAGTTTAAGCGTATACATATAGACCCCATCTTGACATTCTACACCATTGGCACGTCCATCCCAACCTTTTAACAAATCGTTGGTTTCATACAATTTCTCACCCCAACGATTGAATATCATCATGGTTGCATTTCTATAATTCATAGCAACCGGAGCAAAGGTGTTGTTTTTGTTTGGACCAGCGTTATCAGGAGTAAAGGCATCAGGAATAAAGACAATGATATCCGGTCCAATATAAACCAGTTTTGTAGCAGTATCCGCACAACCCTTATCAGATTTCACAATCAACGTAATGGTGTAAGTTGCTGTATCCTTTCCGTAAGAGTAGAATGCATTTTTTAACGTAGACGTATCATCCATCTTTGTTGGATCACCAAAATCCCATGCATAATTCAAACTGGCCCCAAAAACACTAGAATTAATACTACTACTGTTCAACATTCTAAACTTAGGCAATGCAACCGTTGTCTTGGTTGGATCTGTATTGAACGATGCCACCGGAATTGGATAAGCCTCTACGTTGGCTGCACTCGTATCTTTACAATTACCCGAAGTGTTGGTAGCAATTACGCGGACATTATACTTTCCTTGAATTGGATATTTGACATCTGCAGGATTTTGAACATTGGAAGTATCTCCATTTCCAAAGTCCCAACGATAAGCCATTTGATTGGCTGGGATTCCTCTGTTGTCGGAAACAGTCCACGTAGTATTCAATGGAATACAACCCGATTGGTTATTAATCACTGACAAGTCAGGATATTGATGCAATATAATTTCGATACTATCAGATGCCGGTGGACAAACATCACCCGCAATTGGAGTGGTTGTCACTTTCAAGAAAGCACCCTTTTGAATCTTATCAACGGAACCATGAACATAAAGTACATTCTCTGAGGTGCTTCCGGTACCAAAAGTACCATCACTCAACGAGCCGTCTAGATGTTTTTGCATTGTCCAAGACACTTTTGTATCGCAATACTTGGAGCTGCTTTGAATGGCAAACGGACTACCTTCACAAGCACTTGCGGGTTTGCTAGTGGTAATGCCAATCAATGGCTGATTTCGAACAAATACCTGATAAACTTCAGTATCAGAACATCCATTATTATCGGTGTAGGTAAATCTAAATGAATGTGGGCCTTCAATATTATTAGCCGTTCCGTTAGAGAATGGTTTAAATGTGGAAGTACCTGTTACTGAAACGCCAACACTGGTGCCTGTCCAAATACCGGTAGCGCTCGCGGGCTTGGTCTGTGCTGCATTGATTCGTGTATTCAAATCCAATGGTGCACCACTTACACAAATGGTTGTAGGGGCCAATAAAACTGCATTTGGCGTATCGTTTACGTAAATATAAAAACTATCCTCCTTCAAACATCCCGTTGCTGCATTGCCATATTTAATCAACCATGTTCCTGTTCCAAACGATGGTAAAAACTTGTGTCCCTTAATTAGCGTTGTACTCGTCACTTTAGGATCTAGACGATTATAGTTGTATTCAATGATTTGGTACTTTGAACCATCGTTGTCGCGCGCTTGAGTTCCATTTACTTTAATGAAATCATACAACTCCATGGTATCCCAATTGACACACACAGGATTCGGCGACGTCACTTTCACCGTTGGTTCTGCGATGATTTTAATGTCAACAGAATCACATGTTAAACAACCTGTCAACTGGTCCTCCACACACAACTGGAATTTATAATCTCCTTGATAGTAATCTTCGGTAGGATCACCAAATCTAAAGACCCAATCTGGAGTACCAAAGGGATTGTCATTTGAGATAATCTTAGAAGGATCAACGCCACCAGGTGTACCGTTTTTCATAACAGTCCAATCCAACTTGATTCCAATTTTCACTTTGGGCCTAAGTGTGATTTGATCCATTTTGATTGAGCTCAAATCTTGACAGAAAATACTATCTCTAATATCAACCATCGGGTTACCGTTAATTCTTTGAATTACGCTATCAATATTCACACAACCATTGGTATCGGTAAAGGCTGCATAAATTTTAGCTTGGAAACTATTTCCATTCTGAAGTTGAGTATTATTCAAGAACGTCGTTCTAAATAAATGTCGTCCGGTTGTAAGCGAATCAACATAGTTTCTAGCAAATCCAGGGCCCGGGGCAGTAGAAGTCGTTGGTTTCGAATATACATTGTTTGGTGTTTTATTTTCAAAAGCCCATATTCGAGTTTTTACTTCTTTTCCTTTGCTAAAGAAAGGGTTCACTTCGATATCACCGTAGACAAAACACTGAGCTTTCAATGGTTTTGGATCCCATTTAACAGCGGGTAATGTATTTACTTTTACTCTGATTGTATCAGTTTGCTGACATTCATGTCCACTTTGTTTCACCTTGGTCATCAAGGAATAATAAAAATACTGAGCAAATCCACTTGGAGCGTTGGTATTTTTCGGGGTGACCGAATATTTGGCATTATTTCCGAGAGTCTTGGCGCCGGTAATGTCGACCCAAGTATAATCTCCAGTCAGAGCAGCAGGTTTGTGAGATGCCGTTAATTCGATTGACTTTTGATGACAGATCACGGTATCATTACCTGCCCTACTAATCACTGTATCATTCACAAACAATTCCACAGTATCGGTCATAATACACTTCCACTTTTGCTCCATCACACGCACGATATACTTCCCTTTCACATTCTTGGTTACAAAACGCGTTGTATCACCAGAATTCCACAGATACTTCACAGAATCCGCATTCTGACCATCAAATGTGACTGTTTCGTAGGTACAAATTCGCTGATCAGGGCCCAAGCTTACTTTGGGTAATGGTTTGACATAAATCGATGCGGTATCATAAAATATACAACCATCGCCATCGGTGATCTTAATTCTCAATGTAGAGTCACGATTGATGTTTGGGATTGACAACTCCTGCAATGTATCGCCAGATACGTGTGTCTCAGATTTCCACGCTGCTTTTGATCCCGTATCCTTCACGATGCGCGTCCAATAGTATTTGAAAGGCGCATTGCCATAAAGAACATTTGCATTCAGCTTCATAGTTGTGGCGAAGCACGCAAACGTATCCGCCTTTGCCATTATCACTTGCGGTGGATCTGGAATTATAACTGTATCTCTATAAATTGTTGGACAGTTTTCTGCATTATTAACTGTATGAACGATGATGTATTTACCGCCCCTATAGAACGTCATTGTATCGGATTTTTTGGTACTGTAAAAAATCTCGCCTTTACCCATACTGTCGCGCACACTCCATTTGAACGATGGGACTCCTTTGAATGATGCGCCAACGCTAGCCGCCATTGCAAATCTTCCACACTTTAACTTTGTGTATGTACGCTTACTAAAAGCCCTAGGATTCACTTTTACTTTAAATGCACGAATTGATGTGGATGGTTTTGGACAATGTTCATCCGACACGGTAACGGTAAATGAATAAGCCACATCCGACGCCATACCCACGGAGGGGGTCCACTCAAAATCAGCATAGGCCTTCCTCTTTTCCGGCCAATCGGCCTTCTTTGCTAGGGTGAATTTAGCCCCCGGAATTCCCTTGTTCCACTTCATCGTGGTGGTATCCGGCACCTTTTGATACGGGCTAAAAGTTTCATCTTCGGATGATACTTTAAACTTTATCGTTTCTCCCTCACATACTTTGTAAGAATATGGGCCTTCCACTGTAGGTGCATTGTTGTAACCACAGTCGTCTTTGACGACAATCTGCATATCACGCCGCGTTTTTCCGACCCATCGCCAGACATTATTCGTATCTCGCCGCCATTCCGTAATTACCAATACTAAAACAGCAACTTCATCACATTTTGTGGGCGTAAAAATCAAATCTCCAGTACCCGTATCCATCGAAAACCCGCGTGGCGGCTTCGTCTTGGTATTAGGTGCACATTTGATTGATGTAGGCGGAACACAATAGGGTGTTAAAGGATACTGATATGAAAAAGGCGAAGTGTAAGGCACTGAAGTATTGGGAACTCCACTCAACGCCGGTGCCATTGAATACGACAATGAATCATAATCAATTGTGTCAATCGCACCATTGTTGTAATAATACGCTTGGTTACAACACGCATATCCGATTGGCACATTCGATAACGTAGGCGAAGTATTACACTTATTCTTTGACTTGTTTATGTTGCAAACATTAATTGTTGCAGTTGTCCAGAAATCAGCCCATGTCGCACCCGTTGTAATCGCTGCATTTCTACAGCACTGGTTATAAGCAAATGTCAAATCACAATAAGTAGTGCCTATTCCCAAACCCGTAAAAGGCGCTTTGGAGATGTCAAAGCTCGCCTCATACGTATGCTCTTCTACCCCATCACCCGTGTAGTTTGTATTTGTTGGACTACAAGGACTATTTGCGGTGGAACAACGCGGAGTAATGTCCCTGATTCCTGTACGCGTCATGGCAAGAGAATATCTACTCGTCGACATACCCTGATTATTACCAGCATACCAATACAACAAACTCCAACTCGGTGGAGCCGCAGCACCCCTACAATCTCTATAAAACTTAATAATCAGTTTATACTTTCCACTACCCAAACAAACGTAGCTCATATCTGCCCCCATTACGTGGTCGGCCTTCAGCGTTTGCTGACTAGAAACAAACAACACCAACAACACTAAAAGATGTTTGACATTGTACTTCCCAAGGATTGATAGTAATCGTTTTACCATACTATTGTATTTTACGAATTTAATTATTTAATGAAAGATTTCAAGAATAACTTTTTGCATTTATCGCAACAAAAAGTTAACAAAATGCCCTAAAAACCAATCAACAAATAGAAAGACACCATTTCGGTGTCATTTGTGGCCTTCAATTGCGCACGATTAATAGAAAAAATGCCAGAATTATTTCCCGAATTTCAATACTTGCTGCATCGTCTGCCAAACCTTCATTTTTAGTTCTTTACTATCGCACATACTTGTAAAGGCAGGAAATCTTAGCATCACACCTCTTTCCGTGGGTTTCGCACCATAAAGGGCAGGCACTCCCGCAATTTCAAGATCCGTCCACACAAAAATTACCGGCGCCAAGCAATCCCCCAAAATCTCAGGGGAATAAGACACACTCCCTATCGAATACACCTTCTCAATATCTTCCGGAATTACAGATTCTTGATTGATTTTTACGGCAGACATGAGTTTGGTGTATGCCAAATTGATTTCCGATGAAAATTGCTCATCGCGCTGATCAAAAAATAAATTGATAATTGATAACTGTATCATTCCTTCGTCTAAATTGGGATTCACAACTACAGATTCACTAACAACCAACGACTCAGATTCAACTACCACTTCCTCCTTGAAATAGTAAACACCCCCAGAAAAGATATCGGTTAGATGTAAAGGATTTTCAACAAATTGGTGATTTTCTGACATAGCGATTGAAATTGGATTAATTTTGTATTTGATGAGTGTCGAAATTACAATTGAAAAAACACAAAATAGTAGAATTGATCAATTTGATCCAGAAAATATCGGTTTTGGTAAAATTTTCACCGACCATATGTTCTTGGCAAATTGGGATGGCACTACCTGGACGAACCCTAGAATTGTCCCTTATGGCCCGCTATCATTGAGTCCAGCAACCAGCGCTATCCATTACGGCCAGTCAATTTTTGAGGGAATGAAGGCATTTATCAACAAAAAAACTGGCAAGCCCATGCTCTTCAGACCAAGGGAAAATGCCAGAAGATTAAACCGATCCGCTGAAAGAATGGTGATGCCCACCGTTCCGGAAGACCTATTTATGGACGGATTAAAAAAGCTCATTTCCATTGATTCTGCATGGATTCCCAATACCGAAGGCGGTTCGTTGTATATCAGGCCTTTCATGTTTGCCACAGACGATTTTATTGGTGTAAAACCCTCTGAGCATTACATTTTTGCCATCTTCTGTTGTCCAGTTGGCCCATACTATACCAAGGCTCTCAAGGTAAAAGTAGAAGAAGAATTCTCTCGAGCAGCTCCCGGCGGTGTTGGTTTTACAAAATGCGCAGGAAATTATGGCGGTGCGATGTATCCTACCCTGCAAGCCCAAAAGGAAGGTTATGACCAGGTGTTGTGGACCGACCCCTTGACCCACACGTTGGTGGAAGAAACCGGAACAACAAACCTATTCGCAGTTTTCGAAAACGAGATCGTCACGCCAGCATTAGGTAGCACGCTGCTTTCGGGTATTACTAGAGACAGTGTCATCAAAGGATTGACACATTTAGGCCATCCCGTAACTGAGCGAAATCTATCAGTTAATGAACTCAAAGAGCAATTGAATGCAGGTACATTAAAAGAGATTTTCATCACTGGTACTGCAGCGACATTGATCAAAATACAAGGTTTTGGACACCAAGGCACCTATTTCGAAGTACTCGACCAAGGCGATTCTGAAGTATCAGACAGCATAAAAAACTGGCTCGATGCAGTTCGATTGGGTGAGTCAGAAGATGTTTTTGAATGGAACGAATCGGTTTAATCCGACATATACCAATCACTTAAACCTAAATCAATTGGGGTTTTAGTTTGATAATTTTAAAACTTACGGACAACCGTCATCCCGAAACCGGTAAGTATTTTACTGTAAGTACGCTTACCTGATTTATCGTAGAACGAATGCAACATCGCATTGGGCTCAAGCACCAATGTCCAATCGGAAGAAAGTGCGAAACTTGGTCCAAATGCCAACTTCGCATCCATACAAAACATTCTTTGTTGTGAAATTGAATGGTATTCGGTTTTTGTGAAGTAATCGCCCGTTGTTTTTGTTGTGATACCGGGATTCAATTGTGCTGCCAATCGCCAAGCCACCTTGCCTAACATCAAATTATATCGCATCGCCAAAGGCAAACTCACCTTGTCGATTTTGTATTGAATATCGCCTGTAGTAAGTTTTACATCAATAACTTCGGAGGTATCGTACACTCTAACCGTTTGAACGGGAGGAATCATCACAACCAAATCGTATGAATCAATGAATGTCTTTCGCTCGGTTTGAGTCAATTGCCATTCGCCATTACCAATCCATTCGCCATAACTTATTCCAGTGCCCAACATAATTCCATTGCCCATATCCCTCAAGATTAAGCCCTGGTAATTTGCGTGATACATAGTACCCAAAACACTTAACGCATTTTTATTGTCGAAATCAACAATGACTTTACTGCCGGTTGTCGCCCCCATTTCACCATACCACTTAGTGCGATATCTTGCCGGGTCCCAAGCCTTTTCGTATTCTCCCTCAGGAATTTCGATGAATTCTTCTTTCATCTTACTCATCCCAATCGAAACGGGATAAATGCCACGCGGATCGCAGAACATCAATTGGTTCTCGGCATTATTAATCATGTCGACCAAGTTCGCGGCCACCTCATCAACGACATTAACTGGATTATTGACAAATGGCAGTTCATCCTTCAGGAAATTCCCTTCCAACGAGTTGGTTGTGAGGATTTTATTATTGACTGTACGATTTTGATTATTGACAGGACTGGATACTTTAAGCGATTTAGAACTGGTGTTATTCGATGAAATTAATGCACTTTTTATCCCAACGCCATCAAGCGACTCAGACTTTTCGTTTTGATTCTTGGCAAATGCCTTTTTATTTGGCTTTACAACCACATTTTTCAATGCAACCTGAGGTGATTTAACCGCTGAATTAGAATCAGAAAGGAACATGTAACCCAAGCCAGCCGACAAAAACAATCCAGCAACTACTGCAACCGATGGCAACCAGAAAATGACGCGGCGTTTTTTCTTCTCACGCTTTTTCATCACAGCCTCAAAAGTCACACGATCATTGAAAGGCGATTCCAGATCCTGAAATTTATCTCTCAACGTTTGATTGAAACGATTTTCTTCCATGACGATTAGGCCTGAGCCCCTCCTTCTGATTTGTCAATTTGAATCTGTAATGCTTTGCGGGCTTTTGCAAACTGTGAACGACTTGTGCCCTCATCAATCCCCAACATCTCACCAATATCTTTGTGGGTATACCCCTCAATCGCATATAAATTAAATACGGTCCGATACCCTACCGGCAAAGCCTCAACCATTTTCATGATGTGCTGAACCTGTAAGTTGTCAAATGCATCGTCCTTAAATCCTATTCGATATTCATCGTCAGAGATCGACGTCCAAATGTGCTTCCGTGCCCTGATTTTATTGATACATAAATTTACCGAAACCCTACGCATCCAAGTTTCCAATGAACTTTGGAACCGGAAATTCTTAAGATTGTCGTATATTTTTACGTAGGCTTCCATGAGGGCGTCTTCAGCTTCTTCTTGGCTATTACAATATCGCACGCACAACGACATGAGTTTTTTTGAGTATCGATCCCAAAGTTCGCGCTGGCAAATACGATCCTCGCGAATACATCCTTCTACCAGTTCTTTCTCCGTCATTCGATATCCATAAACACATTGTCAATTGCTTGATGCCCCCTTTAGACATATTAAAAATCTATTTCGTGGCTTGGCAATTACTTTTTTTTATCGATGCGCAATATCGCAAAGTAAACCGTTGTTTTCCACAACCCTCGGGAGAAAATAATAAAATACAATGGTTTCGATTTCGTTGATTTGTAAGATGGTAAGGAATTGGTTGATGGCATTGCTTTGTTTCGTTGGAATTAATCCCCTTGAAATCCATGCGCAATCAACAACAGATTTCCGAAATGGATTTTACCACAGCGCTGAGGGACTTGCCTACGCTGAAAAACTTACGGCCTCCCTTACATTCAAGCAACAATTGGCTCAAACCCTCATGGTTCCAGCCTGGTCGAGAGAGGCACTGATCGATGAACCCCTTGACTCGGCCAAGTTTCAAAAATCGCTATTGTATCAAATTAAAGCGTTGGGCGTTGGAGGCATCATTTTCTTCCAAGGCAATCCACTTAACGAGTTATATCAAACAAATTATTACCAACAGGAATCTGCCATACCCTTATTGATTGGGATCGATGGTGAATGGGGGCCGGCGATGCGGTTGACCGGAATGGAGAAGTTCCCTTTTCAACTGACCCTGGGCGCCACGCGAAACCGTCAATTGGCCTACCAAATGGGCCTGTCGATGGCTGCGCAATGCAAACGATTGGGCATTCACATCAATTTCACCCCTTCCGTGGATGTAAATACCGAACTCAACAACCCGATTATTGGTTTCCGCAGTTTTGGATCAAACGCCGAAGAAGTATCAAACATTGCTAGCGGTCTAACCGAAGGACTTCAAACCGGCGGTGTACTTGCATCGGCCAAACACTTTCCAGGCCATGGCGATACAAAAACTGATTCTCACTTGGATTTGCCCGTGGTATTGAAAAGTAAATCCGAGATTGAACAGGTCGACCTACCCCCTTTCGTCAAACAAATCAGGCAAGGAGTTGCTTCGGTGATGGTTGCCCACCTAAGGATTCCTAGCATCGACACATCAAAATTGCCCTGCTCCATATCGCCGTATTTTGTCAAAAAATGGCTACGCCAGGATTTAGGATTTCACGGGTTAATTATCACCGACGCCCTAAACATGAAGGGCGTGGCCAAAATGGGTAGCCCAGCCGATGTTGCGTTGTTGGCACTCAAAGCTGGAAATGATATCATATTATTCCCCGAAGATGTAAATGGATTTTTGGACTCCGCGGTTAAGGCTAAATCCAAAGGCGAGATTGACAGTGCCGAGATTGCATCGCGTGTAATTCGTTTACTTGCAACCAAATACGATTTAGGTCTTTTCGATAATCGATTTGTAAACCCGAATAATTTGCTTAGCGATTTAGAACAAATCAAATCGAAATTCAATAATTTATACGGGCAGGAAGTCGCCGATGAATCGATGATTTATTGTAGGCATTCAAATTTGGAGTGTGATGTAAAACACAGTTCCTTCAAGCCTACATTTTTGGACGGTGGGACTTCGAACGACACCCTTCAACTGATTGTGATTGGCGATAGTGTCCCAAACAAACTCTCCATTCAACTGAAGTTATTTAGATTGGGCTGTATCCAAACAACATTGCTGCCTTGGAACTCAGACAGCACGCGCATCGATACAACATTGGGAAAGCTGGCGAATACCCAGAGATTATTCGTAGGATTAGACTGGCCCACATGGAAATTGAAATCGCGGGCGATTCCTCAACCTTGGATTCACATCTTAGCGAAAGGCAATTTCTACATTCATTTTGGCCATCAATATGCCCTGCAACCCTTGTTAAACGTGCACAACAACTGCAATATCATCATTGCGCATGAATACAATCAATACACCGTAAACAGTGCTTTGCGAATGGTTTTGGGGAAGTCGCATCATTATGGTGCAAACAACATTGGCCTCGCTCATTTGCAGGAGAACTGGAATGCCAATCAAAATAACAACGTAGACGATATCGACTATGCGCATGGTAACATTCATGGTTATGATCCTGATTTGCATGCCGTTTTGGATTCCATGATGCGCGAAGGCATTGCGAGGGAGATTTTCCCATCCGCTCAATTGGTGGTGTTGAAAGATGGTCAGATTGCGGCGAATATTAATGTTGGCAGCGTGAAAGACCTTCAGGGCAACGACATCCCAACGACCCAAGATCACGTGTATGATGTTGCTTCCATTACCAAAATCGCGGCGACTACTTTGGCTTTCATGAAGCAATATGAGTACACCAAAGGATTTAATTTGGATGCATCCATTGGGAAAACTTGGCCTGAATTAGCCTCACAAAACAAATCACTGTCGGCCATTACTTTCCGCGAATTACTAACCCATCAAAGTGGCTTGCCCCCTTTCCTGCCGATGCAACAACGAGCTATTAAAATGGGCGCAAAATCCGTTGGCTGTCAACTACATGAGTCGGAAACAACTACACCCTCGCTTGTGGCTGGGGAAAACAACAATCCCAATACCCAATTCGAAATTTCCATGGGTCAGTGCCTAGAAAATCGATGGTCGGATTCGGCTTGGAAATGGATCACCGCAACGCAACCATCCAGCGACAAATCCTACGTTTACAGCGATTTAAATATGATTTTGTTGGCGAAGTGGGTTGAGCAAAAAAATCCTGTGCTTTGGGGGGCGATTGTGAATGGTGATTTTTATCGATCCATTGGAATGACAAACACCACTTTCAAACCGCTCGACCATGGCATTTCACCCAATAGAATTGCACCTACGTTGATTGATTCTTTGTGGCCTCGTGGCGAAGTGCGCGGCATCGTTCACGATCCAAGTGCGATGATGCTAGGCGGAGTTGCTGGCAATGCAGGCCTGTTCTCTACGGCAATTGACATGTCAAAACTCATGTATATGTTACAGGAACGAGGTCATTCCAATAAAACGGGAAGTTTTGTATTGAAGCCGACCACGGTTGATTTGTTCTCTAAAATTCACGTGGGGCCGACAAAAAAAGGGTATCGCGGTCTTGGATTCGATAAACCCAATGGAAAAGAGGGACACAAGGCCAATGTTTTCGATGGCGCGCCCAACTCCTTGTTTGGACATAGCGGCTATACTGGAACTTGGGCTTGGTGCGATCCAGCCAACGGAATCACCTTCGTATTTTTATCGAACAGAACCTACCCCACTGAGTTGAATAAAAAAATCACCCAACAAGGGTTTAGGGGCGAGCTATTGAAAGCCGTTTACGAGAGATTGGATTTGGTGAAATAATTCAAGTCCAAACCTGCCAAATTCCCGCTACTCATTAATAACAAAACTACGGGTTGATCCGTTTCCATGGCGGAGGATAACCACAATTGCAATTCATCCAAACGATTAACTGCTTTGCCTTTACCAAAACGAAGCTCTACGGTTTCTTTGGACGGAACTTCCATTCGTTTGAGTTCAAAAACATGGGGATCGAAGAGGATACAAACATCGTCGGCAGGATCTAGGGTGCCTTTGTATCGACCCATAAATTCGGGATTCAGGCTACTGTAGGTATGTACTTCAAAAACCGCAATAAATTTATGATTGGGAAATTGCTCACGAACGGCAAATACCGATGCCTCCACTTTCGACGGTGCATGGGCAAAATCGCGGATTACGGTGAGTTTTTCTGTTTCTACGATGGGTTCTAAGCGTTTGGCAGTTCCGGGGAAGGTTTCCAAGGCCGACCAAGACTCGGCTTCAGTGATTCCGATGGTTGCTGCGATTTTAACAACACCCGCCGCGTTCTGCAAATTATGTCGGCCATAAAAGGGCAATCGATACACCTCATTATTCACCGTCACTTCTGTCCCACCCTTTACATTTTGATACTGGGGCGCATCGTAACTTTCTTGTTGAGGAAATCCGCTTTTCTCTACGATGTTTTGCAAGGCCGCATCGCTTTCAAACCAGAATAGATGTCCGCCAGGCTGCAACGTATCGATCAATAAAGAAAACTGGTTGTGGTAAATTTCTTCGGTAGGAAAAACGTTCACGTGATCCCAAGCGATGCCGGTGATCATGGCTGCATGAGCTTTATAATGAACAAACTTGGGCCTTAGATCCAAGGGGGATGTGAGATATTCATCGCCTTCGATCACAATCAATGGCGCATCTGACAATTTCACCATCCGCTCAAACCCTGGCAATTGGGAACCCACGAGGTAGTCGAAATCGCGGTAGGACTTGAGAATGTGCATCAGCATGCCAGTGCAGGTCGTTTTTCCATGGCTTCCAGCCATCACCAATCGGGTTTTATTTCTGCTATGGTGGTAGATAAACTCGGGGAAGCTGTAGGTAGGAATTCCGAGATCTATGGCGCGCAAAAGTTCAGGGTTGTCTTGTTTGGCGTGCATCCCCACGATTACTCCATCTAAATCGGTTGTGATTTTTTCTGGAAACCAACCGTGTGATTCGGGAAGTAATCCCGCGGCTGATAAACGGGATTTTGCGGGCTCAAAAATCTCATCGTCGCTCCCGGAGACCTTATGTTTGTTGTGTTGTAGCTCTAAAGCCAAATTGTGCATCACTGCCCCACCGATCGCGATAAAATGATAATTCATGTGTTGAAAGAACGAAACTACCAACTTGGGGACTTCTTTCAAACAAAGCCGAGGAAAATTTGCTATTTTTGTAAAATATTTAATAGACCGGAATGAAAATCCTTGCTTGCATCAGTGTGGTTCCGGATACCACTACAAAAATCACTTTCACCGAAAACAATTCGCAGTTTAATACTGCCGGTGTTCAGTACATTTTAAATCCCTACGACGAATTGGCGGTTACCCGCGGATTAGAAATTGCCGAAGCCAATGGTGGCACGTTAACCATTGTACATGTAGGCAAAGCGGAAGCGGAGCCAGTGATTCGGAAAGCCTTGAGTATGGGGGCCAACGAAGCCATTCGCATCGATGCAGATCCAACGGACGCGCAGTATGTGGCGGAAGAGATTGCGAAAATTGCGGTGGGTTACGACTTGATTTTGACAGGCAGAGAGAGCATCGACTATAACGGCGGTGTAGTTTGTGGCATGTTGGGATCGTTGTTGGGAATCACTTCGATTAATGTGGTCACTCGCATTGATTATGCTGATGGCAAGTTCTCGTTCGACCGCGACATTGATGGCGGCAGAGAGACGGTTAGTTGTGCTGGACCTTGTGTGGCGAGTGCTCAGAAAGAATTGTGCGAACCTAGGATTCCAAATATGCGAGGCATTATGGCTGCGCGGACAAAGCCTTTGCAGGTATTGGCTCCTCAGGCGGCTGCAAACTTCGCCAATTACGCATCCTACGAATTGCCAGTAGCAAAAACGGGTGTACGCTTGATTGATGCGAGCGACGCAGGAAAACTCATCGATATTTTAAGAAACGAAGCCAAAGTCATTTAATATGTCAGTATTAGTATTTGCTGAAATCAGCGACGGAAAATTCAAGAAGGCCACCTACGAGGCGGTATCTTACGGCAGACAGATTGCCGATATGTTGGGAAGCAAGGTTGTTGCGATTGTCATTGGCAATGGCGCGGATGCTTCGGAGTTGGGACAATATGGTGCACATGTGGTGAAGACGATTCAAACATCGGATTCCTTCACGGCCGACGCGTATGCGGCGGCGGTGAATGCGAGCGCGAACGAAGTGAGCGCGAGCACTGTAATCATTAGCAACACCTACACCGGAAAATCACTTGCCCCTCGCCTAGCCCAATTGATGGGCGCTTCGTTGGCTACCAACGTGGTGAGCATGCCCGATACCAGCAATGGATTCCAAGTAAAACGCAGCGTATTTTCAGGAAAAGCCTTTGCTTTCGTGAACCTACAACGTGATAAAAAAGTGATTGCCATCACCCCTAACTCATTTGAAACTAAATTGTTTGGTGAAACTGCTGTTGTGGAAGCGGCATCAACCCAATTGGGTTCAACTGGATTAAGCATCGACGCAGTCAACAAGGTAACAGGCAAAATTCCATTGACCGAAGCCGAAGTCGTGGTGAGTGGCGGTCGTGGAATGAAAGGCCCAGAAAATTGGCATATGATTGAAGATTTGGCAACCGCTTTGGGTGCGGCCACCGCTTGCTCTAAACCCGTAAGCGATATGGATTGGAGACCCCACAGTGAACACGTAGGTCAGACCGGTATCACGATCAAACCAAACTTGTATATCGCCATTGGAATCTCTGGTGCCATTCAACATTTGGCCGGTGTGAGCTCTTCCAAAGTGATTGTGGCCATCAACAAAGACCCCGAAGCTCCTTTCTTCAAAGCCGCTGATTATGGCATTGTTGGTGATGCGTTTGAAATATTGCCTCAACTGATTGCGGCAGCCAAAAACTAATTAAAGGATCTAAGAATGAGCGCCCGCGTTGAAATGGTAATTCGGAACATCGTTCCCGCCCATTCACACGGTGCCTATACGCTTTATCTGAAAGAACTGAACGGAAATCGCATCCTACCAATCATCATTGGTGGCTTTGAAGCACAAGCCATTTCGATGGAACTGGAAGGCATGAAACCCAGTAGGCCCCTCACCCACGATTTGTTTACCTCCGCCCTCAAAGAGTTTGATATCACCGTTACGGAAATCAACATCGAACGATTGGACGAAGGCATCTACTTCGCCGGAATCACTTGTCTTTTTGTAAACGATGGTACCAGTAAATTGGTTGTCCTCGATGCGAGAACTAGCGACGCTATCGCCCTAGGAATCAAGTTCAGAGCACCCATTTTCTGCATGGAAGCCATCTTATTGGAAGCAGCTTACAACGATGAGCACATTGATGACGACGATATAGAACTGCCAGGTCAGCAAATTGATGATCTCGTTGAACCGACAGAAAAAACGTCTATCCCCAGTGGTTATGCGAAATTGTCGTTGGAAGAACTAGAGCAGATGCTCGACGATGCGATTAACGATGAGGATTATTCCAAGGCGGCAAAAATCCGCGATGAGATAAAAAGACGACAATAATCATTGAATATTATTAACTTTACTTCACTCGATTGAAGTTTTCATTATGGCAATTTACATCATCAACAATACAATAGTCGACGAAAACGCACCGTTTTTCTCTCCCAAAAGTCGCAGCTATCGCTACGGCGATGGTTTCTTTGAAAGCTGTAAACTGTCTAACGGTAGAATACTTCAATTGCCCTTACATGGCGATCGCATCAGAAAATCGGCGCTGTTGCTGAAGTTGAACCTCCCCACCTGGTGGGATGAAATTTCTTGGGAAACCACGGTTCTTAAAGCGTGTAAAGAGGCCAACATCGCTTCGGCTAGAATCAGACTCACCATTTTTAGAGACGCGGATGGTTTATATACCCCCAACGACTCAAACGTTTGTTTGGTGACCGAAATCAATGAAGCTGCGGGCATCGGCCCTTATCAATGGAATGAAGACGGACTCAACATTGGCACCTACAAAGAGTTGGCAAAAAACAGCAACTATACCTCTACGTTAAAGACTTGCTCTGCACTCATTTACACCTTGGCCGGCATTTATGCCAAAGAGCATGGTTTGGACGATGTGGTGATATTCAACGAATACGGACGACCTTGCGAAAGCGTATCGTCTAACATTTTTGTGGTAAAAGGCGAATTCCTCCTCACCCCGCCCATTTCTGAATATTGTATCGATGGCGTGATGCGCAAAGTGATTATGCAATTGGCCGATGCTTACGGTTACTCGTTGCAAGAACGACCGATCAGCGAAATCGACTTGAGTGCTTCCGAAGAAATCTTCACCACCTCTGCCACGCGTGGAATCAACTGGGTAGCTGATTACCAAGGCAAGAAGTTGAAAAATACCGTGTCGCGCGTTTTATTCGAGCAACTCGTTAAATCGATTTGATTTAATCCGCCTGCAAAAACGGATAACGATAGTCGGTTGGTGGCACAAACGTCTCCTTTATGGTACGCTGACTCACCCAACGCAACAAATTCACCTTAGCACCCGCCTTGTCGTTCGTTCCGCTGCCTCTTCCACCGCCGAAGGGTTGCTGTCCTACGACCGCACCCGTTGGCTTGTCGTTGATGTAGAAGTTACCCGCACTGTTTCTCAAAGCCCAAGTGGCATCGGTGATGGCCTGACGGTCTTGCGCCAATACCGCCCCTGTTAATGCGTATTCGCTGGTCTTGTCTACGATTTCAAACATATCGCTCCATTCAGCATCGGCGTAGATCCAAATGGTCACGACCGGACCAAAAATCTCTTCGCACATGGTAAGATAATGCGCAGTTGGTGCCATCAAAATGGTTGGCTCAATGAAGTAACCCTTGCTCATGTCGCAATTGCCACCAAACAACACTTCTACCCCATCCGCTTTGGCTTGGTCAATGTATCCCTTGATTTTGTTGAACGCACGCTCGTCGATCACGGCATTCACGAAATTGGTAAAGTCCTCTGTTGGTCCAACCTTGATCGTTGGCATTTCTGTCAACAATTTTGCTTTTACCGCAGGCCACAAACTCTGGGGGATGTAAACGCGGCTGGCGGCAGAGCATTTCTGTCCTTGGAATTCAAAAGAACCACGGATGATGGCGGCTACCAATACATCCACTTGGGCGCTGCTGTGTGCCAAAATGAAATCCTTACCACCGGTTTCACCCACGATGCGGGGATAGCTGCGGTACTTGGCGATGTTGGTGCCGATGGTCTGCCAAATGTGACGGAACACACCGGTACTTCCGGTAAAGTGGATTCCTGAGAAATCGGGGTGATTGAAAATCACATCACCGGTTTCTGGTCCGTCTGCGTATACCAAATTCACAACACCATCTGGCAATCCCGCTTCTTTGAAGATGCGCATCAACACGTTGGCACTATAAATCTGAGAATCGGCGGGTTTCCAAACAATCACGTTGCCCATCATGGCAGGTGCTGTTGGCAAGTTACCAGCGATTGCGGTAAAGTTAAAAGGGGTTAATGCGAAAATAAATCCTTCGAGCGGACGGTATTCCAAGCGATTCCAAATTCCTTTGGCGTTCGCAGGTGGCTGCTCGTTGTAGATTTCTGCCATGTATTGCACGTTGAAGCGCAAGAAATCAACCATTTCACAGATCGAATCGATTTCTGATTGGAACGCGTTCTTGCTCTGTGCCAACATGGTAGAGGCGTTCAAAACATAGCGATATTTGGTGGCCATGAGTTCAGCTGCCTTCAAGAAAATCGCGGCGCGTTGCTCCCAAGGCATAGACTCCCACATGGGCTTAGCCGCCAACGCAGCGTCGATGGCTTGTTGCACGTGGCTACCATTGCCTCTGTGGTACTGACCGATTTTGTGGTGGCGATCATGGGGCGGAAACAAATCATGCACATCGCCCGTTCTCACTTCTTCCGAACCGATGTACATTGGGATGTCTTCTACTTTGCTGCGTGCATCTTTCAAAGCGGCTTGCAAAGACTTGCGCTCGTTGCTGCCTGATGCATACTCGTAAATGGGTTCGTTGATGGCCTGGGGGATGTGAAATGTTCCGTTCATAATCTTGAATTACTGCAAAAATACAACGGATTTTGCAGCTTTTGTTGGATTAACGTTACGTTAATTGGCAAACCAGTGATTATTGAGATGTAATTTTGTGTTGTGAATCGCAGAATCCTTATCGCTCTAACCCTCATTTTTTGTGCGTCGCCCACCATCGTCGCGGCCAAACCCAAAAAACCCAAAGCCCCCAAACACATCGTCTTGATCATTGGCGATGGCACCGGACTTGCGCAATGGAGCGCTTACAACGCCAAGCGCACGCGTGGAATCAACGACATGGACAGTGCAGCGGTGGTTTTCACGGATTTTCCCATCATTGGATTCAGTCTCACCTCGAGCGCCAACGATTTCATTACCGATAGCGGCGCAGGTGCAACCGCTTTGGCAACGGGCAAAAAAGCCAACAACTATATGATTGGAATGGCAGCCGATAGCACAAAACCCATTACCATTTCTGAAATCGCCCACCTACAAGGCAAATCAACAGGCATCGCGGTTACCTGCGAACTGACACACGCCACACCGGGATCATTTTTTGCTCACCAACCCTCACGCAAATTAATGAACGAGATTGGCGCCGATTTCATTACCGGAATGTCGCCCCACGACTTAGCAGAACAGCAAGAGCGTGCAGGTCAGACCGACGTAGGATCTCAATTCGTGAAAAAAGGATCCATCGATGTGGCTTTGGGTGGCGGACGCAAATACTTTGATACCAATGCATTAAAAAACAACGGATACGCCATCGGAACAGGTTATGGGGCGATGAAGCAGTTGCAGAATCAGGCGCGACGTGTGGTATTTTACGACGACCAACCCTTCCCTCCCAAGGCGCATGAAGGCAGAAACAAAGAAGGCATGTATTTGGCCGATGCCAGTGAAAGCGTGCTCAAGACGATGTTTTTGAATCCAAAAGGCAGCTTTACGATGATTGAAGGCTCTCAAGTGGATTGGGCCGGACATGAAAACGACAGTACCTATTTGATGGCGGAAATGGAAGACTTTGACGTGGCGATTCGTAGGGTTATAGCGATGGCAAAAGCCGATAAAAACACGTTGGTGATTATTACCGCAGACCATGAAACGGGCGGACTGAGTTTAACGGATTGGGACAAGTCGCGGAATCAGCCGGCCATGCACTTTTCTACCGGACATCATACGGGGATTCCTGTGCCGGTATTTGCTTACGGTCCGGGCGCAGAGTTGTTTTCTGGGGCTTACCAAAACACCGCAATTTTTACAAAAATTCAAGATTTGCTTACACAACCCATCGAAAAGAAATAACTTGCGGCCATGAGCGGCACCACATTTGGCATCATCATTCCGGCGAGGTATGCAAGTACCCGATTCCCTGGAAAACCCTTACAAGATTTGGGTGGCAAAACGATGATTGAGCGGGTGGTTGAAGCGGCCAAGTTGGCCAATCCTCATGCGGGGGTTGCAGTGGCTACAGACGATGTGAGAATTGCCGAGCACATCCAATCAAAATGTGAGGTGGTGATGACGAGCGAATCACATCCTAGCGGTACTGATCGATGTGCGGAAGCATTGGGGAAATTGGGTTGGGACTGCGATGTGGTGGTGAATTTACAGGGCGATGAACCCTTTATCAAGCCGGAGCAGGTGGCACTGTTGGTGTCGGCCTTTGAGCAACCCAAGATTGATATCGCTACGTTAAAAATCGCCATTGGTGAGGCGGAAGACATTCAGAATCCGAATGTGGTGAAGGTGGTGTGTGATGTGAACGATCAAGCGTTGTATTTTTCTCGGTCGCCGATTCCGTACAATCGAAATGCCGCGGGTTCGGGCGATGGCGTTCGATACTTCCGTCATATTGGGATGTATGCCTTCAGGGCCGATGCATTGCGCACGGTGGCGAAGCTATCGCCCAGTGGATTGGAGAAAACGGAGATGTTGGAGCAATTGCGGTGGTTGGAAAACGGGATGGGTATTGGGGTGAAAGAAACCACTTGGGCCTCCCCTGCCATTGACACGCCGGAGGATGTGGCGAAGGCGCTGAGGTTTGTTTGAATTGGTCGGGGACTTTGACTTGAAAAATTGAATCTAACCCAATTAGAAAAAGGTATGGTTACAATTGGGCAGATCATTTTGCACTCATTTGTGTGAGTACAACTACTAAGGAAGAGGTCACTTCAAGCGTTTATTCAAGAGAGTAAGGTATTTATACTTGGGGATGATTTCTAAAATTTTCTCATACTGTAGTTTATTGTCTATCAGACATGTGTATTGAAAAGATCCCTCAATGGTTTTTATTAAGACATAAGTGATTCCAGTATTTCTTATTGCATGGTAATTTTTATAAAATAAATATTTATCTGTTTTCAGTTGTACTTCTAAAATATTTTTTGTTTCAAATACTCTATTAATACTGCCGTTTTTATTTAATAAAACAACAGTGCCTTCTGAAAATGCGAGATTACCAACCACTGCGCGGTTTAAGCATTTTCGAATTACGTTTTTGACCATTTTTTCAATTATGAAAAGGAACAAAATAGACAAAATCAATGCAAAAAAACCATTTTGAGTCATGATAAAAAATACGAAACAAAATACAACTACCAGCATTGCATTTAAAAATTGCTCTGCTTTAAAAAAAACTGTGAAAAACTTATTTTTAAGGTTAATAACAATAATCTCCATTTGATTTTACGATAAGGTTATATTCGATTCCATTTTTTAACAAAGCATTTCCCATTTTGAAGTGTAAATAGCCCTTTTAGCGAAGTGGGTTAGATTTGACTTATTAGGTTTTGACCCATAAACAAAATGGCTAATGGTGTTGGGATATTTGAAGTAGAGGAGCATTTAGTTTCCTGTATCATTACGAATATATGAATAAGTGCATATAACAATCAATTGTATTTGACCTCTTCCCATTTATTAGACCAACCAACTGATAGCCTCAGGGTTATTATCAATTCATTTTGCACTTGTTTAATTCAGTGCGATCTTGTGGAAAGAGGTCACGACTTTGTATTCATTCGGATGGTACAATTGCTCCATAAAAGTCACATATGCTGATAGTGTCTTTGCAAATATTACTATCGATTCTGAATTTGATTAATGTATGGTCTTTACAGTCAACGGTCAAACCACAAGGAACAGCTTTTGTGTAACCACCACTTGCTTTAGATTCAATTCCTCTTGTATCGGTTAATATTTTGTCAATGGTATAGGAATAACAACAGTATTCGCCGACAGGAATATTTGTAAATTTGAAAGACCTTTGATTTTCTATAGTTTTCAATTGGTAAACCTTCTGCGAGTTAGTCTGCTTCAAGTAAACTGTCATTTTAGGAATATACTCCGATGGATAACACAAAACCCCATTGAGTTCATATTTACGATCACTGCATGCGCATAAGCATACTGTAAAAAAAATAATTGCCAAAGTTCTTATTGCTCCGATGAGATTCGTCTTCATTTTAACATTTAGTATATCTGATCATTGTAAATTGCCCTGTTAATGGCCCCTTTTGCGAACTGGGTTAGATTCGACTTTTCAAGTTGTGATCCATAAACAAAATGGCTTTTGGTGTTGGCATAATTGAAGTAGCTAAACATTTCGTTTCCTGGATCATTACGAATATAGGAATAAGTGCAGATAACAATCAATTGTATTGACTTGGCATCACAAATCTTTTCGTCCAACAACTAGGGAGAATTATTATATTGAATGAAAACACCCTTGAAACTCAAACTTCGGATGTTTGATTTACGGGAAGTTGTTAATCATCCAATTATTCCAACCAATGACCTTATTTCTTTTATACAATATTGCCAGCAGAATTTTCTATTTCAGGATTGCAATCGATATCATTATAAGTGCCACGAATACAATTGCAGCAATTTCAAATAAAACCATTTTTCTCTTATAATTAATTTTATTTCTAAAAGCCCAATTTAATAGAATGCTTAAGAGAAAAAAGACTCCGCCAGCAATTAATGTGAAAAATAACCTCGAAAAATAAAACTCCCAAAACCGATTTTCAATAGCATTAATCCAAGCGCCTCGACTTCCAATGGAAAAATGAGAAGCGAAGTACATTACAAGAATTGCTAAAAGAAAGAAAGTGATTTTTAGTATTATAAAAAGTGGCTTCATTTTATTTTTGGTGTTCCATCATGGTTCATTATTCCTGCTCCAGTAATTCTAGTAAAGTCAGTTCCATTGGTTGTACTGCCAGGAATTTGTGTTTTCCAAGCAGCAGCTTGACCGCTAACGTTTTCAGGCTTGGCGAAGTTGGCGATTTCGGAACAAAAAACTGTCAGCAGAGCAATGAACAGCCTCTGTTGCATAGATGCTGTTAACTACTGTCTTTCTATCTATTATTTTCATTCTGTTACTTTTGCCTAACTGTCCAAAAGGTATAAAACCATAAATCACAGGGCTCCCATTTGTCAGACTCCAAATTTCTTTTATACAAATCAAATTTGTCAGCAAGCGTCTTATTGCATTTAACTTCAACAAATAAGTCAGAACTTGAACCGCCTGTGCCTTCAAGCTCAAATTTTTCACCAGGATATTTTAATTTTATTTCTTTCGTCATTCTTTTTAGCAACTTCTCTTCATTATCAAGACAGTCTTTACTTCCTTCTGGACAAACATAAGTAAATCGAAATGTTCCTTCATATTTTATCCAAGTGGGAGTGGGTGTCAATATCAGGTTAGTGTCTTTCAATATAATTTCCATGTAATTTCTCGCATCTGTCAGCGAAGTGAAATTTTCTTCTTTTTTTATAGGCTTCTTGAAACTGTCTTTAAACATTCGCAGCTTTTGAGTTTCAAAATAAAAATAGCCGTTGTCACTAACTATTTCGTTACAATTCAAGTTGATTGAAAAGCTCTCTAATTCTAATCCATTTTTGCAAACTAACACTTCGTAATGATAACCGCAGGCATATTTCGGACTTGGTCTTGTAAAAGTCCATTCCTTTTTTATTGCGTTTAAAACCCCAATATCGTCAGTGTAAAATTCACCTAAACTGTCTGCAAGACTATTGCGGTCACCGTCAGAACGAACACCAATTAGATAGTAACCTCCTTTATCAAAGTCATGATTTTTAAGAAGTTGCGTTTGTCCAAAAGAAATGGATGTTAGTAAAAGAAAAAACAATGTAGAAATATGCCTATGGAAATTCATTTTAGATTTTCTGTTTGACTAATTGTGTTGTAGGTTAAGCTGTCGCATAACATGATTATATACGAAACTAGTTAGAAAACATCAAATCACAAGGAGTGGCTATCGCATAGCTCTTTCGAGAAAACGTTAACGATGAATCAATTGCGGTGGTTGGAA
>JBEGUW010000077.1:0-47998 GCA_041178665.1 Bacteroidota bacterium | reverse complement strand
ATTTATCACTAAATTTCATTTGAAAACCAAATGTTCAATTTAGCACTGAACCCGCCATTTTGCCAAACTGCTGTTGGTGGCTGGTGTTTTTTATTGTTCATCTTTTCAGTTGTTCCAAGTTTTTTTCTGTTTGTCTAAGATGATGTGTGGCGTGGTAAGTCATCAAGTAAAACATTTCTCTAATTGTCATTTTACCAAGTAAAGGATGTGGCAAAACTAGCGTGTCCAGTTCTTCGTCTGTGTATTGATCTAACAACTGCTGAATGGTCAGCAAAATTTTCTGTAAATCGTCTGTAATTGTAGCCTTTTGTTCTGTATTTATTTGTTCGGGTAAAAATTGTTGCGGTGCTTTAAGACTTGTCTTGAAATAGTTTTTAAGAACAGTTTCGTAATCCCAAATCGGTCGGTCTATTTTTCCAAATTTCTGCTCAATAAATTCCTTTGAGGGAAGTATTTTAGGAAATGGCAACAAAGTCAAGTAAACGTGACTGACTTGTTGTCCTGCTGTCCATTTTCCATTATGACTGTAAACAAACTGTTCGTCAGTTAATGAATTAACATAATCACTCATTTCTTTGTGATTGTCATAAAACGATTTGATTAATTCTTGTTTTGTCATTTTACATTTTTTTATTGTTTATTTCAGTTGTTTGTTTTGTCCGTCACACTTGCCACCAACTAGATTATATACGAAACTAAGACAATCACCTATGATTTCCAAATTGCTTGTAAGACATTGATATTGTTGTATTTGAAATAATTTTGGATTGTGTAATTGCGATTGCATATGACACTCAATACCTACGTATATTACCACCAAATTGAATTGCCTTTGCAATTAATTACTAGTGAATTGCATCAATTACATAATAATTGACATACAGTAAAAATTCGATGTTTTCTCTAAATTGTTGTTGCCAAGTCGCTTCTTCATGGCCGAGTCCTTGGTCGACCTGGGTTTTCCAGTTGCTACCAAAAAAAAGGGGTTCGTTTTTAATGTGGCGTTTATACCCAGAATTCGACATGATCTTATCAATCCGTTTTTGGGTGGTTCCGTATAGAGCATCGAGTCCCTCGGTGCCGTGGGTAAAGAGGAATTTATGGTTGATGGGGTTGGGTAAGTTCTTTTTGAAATATCGCACCATGGCATCGGGAATGGGGTTATTTTTCATTTCAAAGATACCTGGCCAATGCGTTGAAAAGCAAGCCGCAGTGCCAAAGACTCCGGGGTATTCGCAAATCGCGTACATCGAGATCAAACCGCCCATCGAAGAGCCGCCAATGACTGTGTGTTCCGGATCTGTGTATGTGTTGTAGGTTTTGTTGATAAAGGGCCGTAGTTCGTATATGATGAATTTGAGGTAGTCGTCGCTGTTGATGGGGTTGTGAAACACATCGGACTGATTCTGTCGCTTCGCCTCCATGATGGCTGATTTTTCCTTGGCAGTCAGCGATTCATAGACCTTTTGCGGGAAGTAATTTGAGTGGCGGTTCACCCCATCGTTCCAAATGCCTACCACGATGTATTCATTTTGATTTCTATTCTTGGAATGTGTGCTGGAATTATAGGCGGCTACAGACTCGTCAATCCCCCATTCTTGGTGGTTCCAGGTGCTGTTGCCATCGAACAGATTCTGTCCATCGTGCATGTAAATCACGCCATACTTTTTATTGGGGTCATAATCGCTGGGTAACCAAACATCCACGTTTCTAGCAGTTACTAAGGCCGATGGGAAATAATGATATCGATTGATGCGACCTTGACTTGGCGCTGCGTTGGGCTGCTGAACAAGTGTGTCCTGACTAAAAACGTCATTGGGTGAAAACCAAAAAAGAAAACTGAAGAGCAATGAATAAAATGAAGGTTGGGTAAATCGCATCGTTTTGTGTCACTTCAAATATCTAATTATTTTGGGCAAGTGAGACCGTGAATAAGCCGTATTTTTGCGGAATAATTGCTGCTTTTTGAAGTAGTAGTGCAAAAACATGAATTATTTATCGGTAGAAGGACTCAGTAAGAGTTGGAATGAAAAGGTATTGTTTGATCAAATTACCTTCGGATTGAGTCGTGGCGAAAAGGTGGCTTTGATCGCCGGAAATGGTTCAGGAAAGAGCAGTTTGATGAATATTTTGGCTGGGTACGACAAACCCGATGCTGGGAATTTTAGTATTCGAAAAGACATCAATTGGGAGTATTTGCCACAAGATCCGGCCTTAAATGAGTCGATTTCGGTTCTAGAAAACCTCTTTGTGGGCACAACGCCATCCATTTTGGCATTGAAAGAATATGAGGCAGCATTGATTGCATATTCTGATGCGCCATCGGAGGAAACGGAGAAGCGATTGGACTTGGCAACCACGGAAATGACGATGTCGGAGAGTTGGGATTACGAAGCTAGGGCGAAGCAAGTATTGGGCAAATTGAACATCCATGAATCGGATATGGTAAAGCCGGTGGGTGTGTTGAGTGGCGGACAAAAGAAGCGTGTTGCGTTGGCGAGGGTTTTGATTGATGTGCCCGATTTGTTGATTTTGGATGAGCCTACCAACCACTTGGATTTGGATATGATTGAGTGGCTGGAGGAGTATTTGAGTGATAAAAATTTGACATTGTTATTGGTGACGCACGATCGTTATTTTTTGGATCGCGTTTGCAATAAAATATTGGAGTTGGATCGAGGCGTTTTGTATTCTTATCAAGGAAACTACGGATATTTTGTAGAGAAGAAGGCGATGCGCGAAGAGGTTGAGTCTAGTGAGCGAGA
The DNA here is from genome assembly GCA_041178665.1 of Bacteroidota bacterium. GTDB lineage: Bacteria > Bacteroidota > Bacteroidia > NS11-12g > UBA955 > UBA955. The sequence goes on along the minus strand of JBEGUW010000077.1, from coordinate 45,233 downwards.
GAAGAATCGAAACACCTTTAGACGAGAGTTGGAATGGGTAAGAAAAATGCCGAAAGCGCGTACAACCAAGAGTAAAAGTAGGGTTGATGCTTTCGACGATTTAGCCGAGAAAGTCAAAGGCCCTTATGTGCAGCAGAAGGTGGAGTTTGGCGTGAAGATGGAGCGTTTGGGATCCAAAATTTTGGAAATTCAGCACTTGGAAAAGGCATATGGTGCGCAACCCATTTTGGGCGATTTTACTTATACGTTTAAGCGCGGTGAGAAGATTGGCATTGTGGGTCCAAACGGCGTTGGTAAGAGTACGCTGTTGAATATGATTATGGGCTTGGAAAAGGCCGACAAGGGTAAGATTACGGCGGGTGAGACCTTGGTTTTTGGATATTTTTCGCAGCAGGGGATTCCCGTTGCGGAGGATAAACGTGTAATTGATGTGGTAAAGGATGTTGCCGAGTATTTGCCTTTGGCCGATGGTACCAATTTATCCGCATCGCAGTTTTTATTGCGATTTGGCTTTGCTAACGAGACCCAATACAACGCAGTAAGTCGTTTGAGCGGCGGCGAAAGACGTCGTCTGTTTTTGATGATGGTGCTAATCAAGAACCCCAATTTTTTGATTCTGGATGAGCCTACCAATGATTTGGATATTTTGACATTGGCGACGTTGGAAGCGTTTTTGATGGATTATTCGGGTTGTGTTTTGGTGGTAACGCACGATCGTTATTTCATGGACAAGTTGGTTGATCACGTATTTGTGTTTGAGGGCGAGGGCAAGGTGAGGGATTTTCCGGGGAATTACACGGAATACAGAACTTGGAAAGAGTGGGATGATGCGCAGGCGAGTGGAAAGGGTTCTGGCAATAAGAGCCATGCGGGCAAGGCAGCAGGTTCTTTGCAAGGTGCATCGGACGCTGGGAAGAAATCTGGGACGTTACACGGTGCGAGTTCGGCGTTTGATGCTGGGTTGATAGACGGCGCTTCGGGGAATGCCAAATCGGAGGAGAAGCGTAAATTGACGTTCAAGGAGAAGTTTGAATACGAGCAATTGGGGAAAGATATTGAGGCGTTAGAAGCGAAGAAGAAATTGCTTGAAACCGAGTTAGGGGGGTTGAGTACTGAGTTTGAGCGAATTTCATCGGCGAGTGCGGAATTGCAACAGGTGAATGATGATTTGGATGAAAAGGGGTTGCGATGGTTGGAATTGGGTGAATGGATTTAAGTTTTGGAATTGAGGGATTCGATTTTCGGAATTGCGGGGAGTGAATTTATGTCGCAGCGAAAAACTCCTCGGATCTTTGATTTTGTATACTGACAGAAAATAGTAACCTTGCAGTTCGGATGGAAGGCAGAAACCGGAATATTGATGGACTAAAGGGCTTTTTAATTGTAATGGTGATCGTGGGTCACATTCTGCAAGGCAAAGTCCTCGACAATTTTGGTCGTTATGTGATTTACAGTTTCCACATGCCCCTCTTCGTCGGATTGTCGGGCTATTTACTCAATATTGATTCGATTCGATCCTTGAGTGTCGGTCAGTTTTTTGGGAAATATGGCTCCCGCGTTTTGTTGCCTTGGTCCATCGCGATGTTGGTGTACGCCATTTATCTAGGGGCTTTTGGATCGCATCCCACTCCGTTGTGGAAGGGTTGGATAAATTATCTACTGAATCCATATTATCATTTATGGTTTGTGGTGGGCTACATTTTTTGGAGTTTTATCGCTTGGATTTTGTTGCGTTTCGGGTTTGATCGACAGGTTTTTTTGGTTGTGGCGATTTTGATGGGTCTGATTTTTTACTATCTCAAGAACAACTTGGAAGGTCAGCTGATTTTGGCTTTGGGTGGCGAAGTGGCCGGATTTATTCGAAATATTTTGCGTCCTCAACTGTTTTTCTTTTTTGGATTGGGCGTGTATTTGCGCGGAGAGAGGTCGACCACACAATCGTGGGTCTTTGCTTTGGGCGGGGGAACGGTAATGATTCTATATTGGGTTTTATTTTATTTTCATCGGGGCTTGGGTTACAACACGGAGGATTTCTTGGTGGTGATGGCGAATGCATTTTTGATGGTGCCATTGTTCCGCTGGATGAATCAAGAGAAATTGCCAAAATTGCATGTGATTGAATGGGTTGGGAAAAATTCGATGGGAATTTATTTGTGGCATGTCTTGCCATTGTTGTGGGTTAAGGATTGGGTGGGAACCAAATATCTGTCGCGGTTTTACGGATATATTTCGGTGGCCGAGTTACTTTTTCTGGGCGCTGTGTATTTATTACTTCGATATGTGCGCGGATCTCGATGGGTTTTGGGGTGATAATTGCGACAAATAGGATTAATTTTGCCTCATTATGAGCAAAACAGCATTCGTATTTCCAGGACAGGGTAGTCAGTTTGTAGGCATGGGAAAAGACCTCTACGAGACCAATGATAAGGCCAAACAGATGTTTGAATTGGCCAATGAGATTTTGGGATTCAGGATTACTGATTTGATGTTCGAAGGAACGGATGAAGACTTACGTAGGACCAATGTTACCCAGCCGGCCATATTTTTACACAGTGTGATTCGGGCAGCGGTGATGGGCGATGAATTTAATCCATCCATGGTAGCCGGCCATAGTTTGGGTGAGTTCAGTGCTCTGGTAGCTGCGGGGGCAATGAAATTTGAAGACGGTTTGAAGCTGGTTGAACAGCGTGCTTTGGCGATGCAAGAGGCTTGTGAGTTGGAGCGCGGTACAATGGCTGCGGTTTTGGCGTTGGATGATTCTAAAGTGGAAGCGATTTGTGCAGAAACTTCGGGTGTAGTGGTTCCAGCGAATTACAATTGTCCAGGCCAGTTGGTGATTTCAGGCGCATATGAGGCGGTTGAAGCGGCTTGTGAGGGAATGAAAGCGGCGGGTGCAAAACGTGCTTTGATATTGCCGGTGGGTGGTGCATTCCACAGTCCGTTGATGGAGCCAGCCAGAGAGAAATTGGCCAAAGCGATTGCGGCTACGGAATTGAATTCACCGATTTGTGCGATTTATCAGAATGTATCGGCTTCGGCTGTGATGAATAAAGACGTAATCAAGGAAAACTTGGTGGCGCAGTTAACGGCTCCGGTGAAGTGGACGCAAAGCGTGCAGGCTATGGTGGCAGACGGTGCAACGCATTTTACTGAGGTAGGGCCTGGTAAGGTGTTGCAGGGTTTGGTGAAGAAAATCGCGCCAGAAGTAGAGGCAATCAGTATCGCTTAATAGATTATTATCGAATCAAATTAGCGGAGCCCGCCACATGTTTTGGCGTTTTCATAAATGGACTCTTTATGATGTCCAACTGATAAAAATAGGTGCCTGAAGGCAGTTCGGGACCCGTATTGTTGACCTTTCCATTCCAGCAATTGCTTAGGTCCTTGGAGTAATAAACACGCTCTCCCCAGCGATTAAAAATTCGGATTTCAGCCTCCTCGCAATCAGGTGCGATGCCAAAAACCCGGAAGCAATCATTTTTGCCATCGCCATTGGGAGTAAAAACATTGGCAATTTTTACTTCATGGGTACTATCTGTGTTGACTTGCACTGGGATTTTTAGTGTGTCTGTGCAGCCCGAGCTTCTATTTTTTATCACAAACTTGGCTTCGTATTGACCGGCGAAATATTGGTAGTTCCTTTTGAGTACGCCATTTGCGTCGAAGTACTTTTTCAGGTCAACCCCACCCGTCCTTTCGATTTTTGAACCATCATCAAAATCCCAAATTATACTATCGTAATTGTTGATGTCGAAAACGAAGTCGACCCCCGGCTTACATGGCGTGATTTTGATGTTACAAGCGCCATTTGGGGCAATCGACACTCTAATTTTTTTGCTGTAGGTGGCTCTAGCGTTGCAAGAATTTGTATCTACTACAGTGAGCGTTACGGTGTAAGTCCCGGTGTCTTTATACACGTGATTTGGACTGAATTGATGGGAAGTATCGCCATCGCCGAAGTCCCAGAGGTAGCTACCATCATATTTGCGCAGGGGTTGAAAGGCGTTGGTTGATTTGAGGCAAACAGTTTCGGGGGTTACAGTAAATATCGCGTCAATTGAATAGCCGAGTCTAAAGTCCAACTTGAAACTGGCGTTGGAGCATCGAATACTGACGTTGTTTTTAAAGACGACATTGGCTGGTGAGGTTGGGAAATCATTTAAACCTGGCGGGCTGTTGGGGCAGCTGGCACAAACGCTTTGGTAGATAATGCCGCGGTTATCAAATCTAGAGGTGCCGCCATCTACGTGATCTCTGCTATTATTGCCCCCAAAATAGGATGCATATTTTAGGCTTTTGGCATCTTTTCCAAGTACGATGAGATAAAAATCGTGGTTGTCGGTGGTCTTTTGATGCGCATCGGCGGTGATAGGCAAACCGCTGGTTGTACCATTATTTCCGACACCAATGACCGAGCCCCAACCACTGAAATAGATATTATAGCAATTATCGACCATGAAGGCGGACGGACAAAGTTCGGGGACGCTGTTAGTGCGGTTGCCAAAGGTGGTAATAAATTCTTCTTTGCTTAGGTCATTGCTTAAACGTCCTACAAATTGGGTGGTATTGTCTTTTCCATAGCAGCCAGCGGTTCGTTTGAATTTGCCTTCGGTTTGGCCGGTGAAATAGACTTTGTTGTTGATGTCGAGATCGATGAAATAAATTTGCTCATAATCCACGCTACCCCAATAGGTACCTACCTGATAAGCGCCTGTGGTTTGACTGAACCTGGCGATATATCCATCGATGTTTCCTAGTCCAGTTTGCATAAAGCCTTTTCCGGTCATTGGAAAATCTGAGCTCACCGTTCCCCCGCCAACAAATACATGGGACGAGTCATCCACTTTTATGGAATAGGCAGCATCATCGTCTAAACCGCCAATGAGGGTGGCCCATTTGATTCTTGAGAGTTTGCTATTTAAGCAAATGACGGCCGCATCTGTTTCGCCGGTGGGTTTGATTTGAAGTGCACCTGTGGTACAGGGAAAATTTGTAGAACGCGTGCAGGTTGCGATAAAAACATTGCCTTGGGGATCCGTAGTAATGTCGCCGCGATAATTATCTGCGTAGTTGTAAAGTAATAGTGTAAAGGGGTTTTCCGTTTGAAATCCGTCGGCGTCGTTTCCTCCGATGAAGGTCCCCCCCAGCAATGTGGTTCCATCCACACTGAGCTTATTGACAAAGATGTCATAATCATTTTGGTGAACATCATTAAACGCTGAGTCCGGATGAACGGGAAAATCTGCAGACAAAGTTGTTCCAAAAACCAGCAAATTGTTATTGGGGTCAACGCAAAGGCTATGGGGATATTCATCGTCGCTGCCACCCATGTAAGTTGCATAAAGTAGCTTGGTGCCATCTGAGCTATACTTACTAATAGAAATATCACAAGGTAACTGAACTGGGGGACCTCCTAAGCCACTTCCGCCGTATGTGGTTTGAAATGCACCTGTGGTTACAGGGTATTTGCGTGTATCGGCTTCTACAATGCCACCTGCATAGAGGCAACCCGCGGTGTCGTATGTTGCAGTAAATCCAAAATTGTCGCCCTGTGAACCGCTATAAGTGCTAAAAACCAGCACTGGATCGATGATTAAGGTTTGTTGGGGGTCGTATTTGGCGACATTTAGTCGAATCAAATTGTGGGAATCAACTGAATAGGAAACGTTTACGGGTTTGGACTTCTTTTGAATCGGATTTTTCTGCGATGCGATGGGCTCTTGAATGATAAAGCCCCCCACAGAATTATGAATATGAATTTGCTTGTGCAGTATTTTCCATTGATTGGTTTTATCCAATTCCAGCGCGATCAAGTTTGGGTTGGCACCGGGATGCAAAATCCAATCGAACTCTAAATTTTGGTTGTTGAAATAGATGGCAACATCGATGTGTGGGTAGATGTTTTCCAGAATAACTTTTGAAATGGGTTGTAAGGCGGATTTCCAATTTTCTGGATCTTGGCCTAAGAAGTAATTTTCGTAAAAGGGAGCAGGGTCGAGGAATTGCACTTTCGATGGCGATTGTCCACCGGCAAATATGATATCGCTAATATGATAGCGAACGCTAAACTGGGTATCTTTTCCTCGGTAGTGATGCGCTTGGTGTTTATTGCCAATGTCATCCGGGTGATCCATTCGGATACGGATGCCATTTTGTGTAATAAAAACGGCCCCTCCGGGAATTACTGCTTGCGCTACACTTGGGTTTTCAACGCCAAATTGCCCTACATTGGGGGTGAAATACAGTTGTGGAAGCGCGTTTGGCTTAGGTGAATTGACACTGATTTTTGCCCCTAGAAGTATGGGGAAAAATACGAGCGCAATCCAAAAAGCTTTTTTCACAGTGTAACAAAGTTATTGAAAACAAAAGTTGTTTCCGCGTTGCACGGTGAGTGTACTTATTTTACTTCAAATTGCAATCCCAAGGCTATTTCAATGGTTTTGATGACAGTACTGAATTCGTCGGTATTTTTAAATATACCGGTAAACTGCAAATCAGAGGTTTGGTTAGAAGTAATCGTTGGGGTAGCGTTACAAGTAGGTTGAGGTATCCTGGCTCGAAGTTTCTTACCGTAGCGCGTTTCAATGGCATTAACCAAATCGTCGATTGGGGCATTGGTGAAAATCAAATTGCCAGACTCCCATTTCACGGCATCCAAATTGACATTGGAATCAACGGCGAAGATTTGAGAACGTTTGTTCGCTGCATTGGCTTGATTCAGATTCTCGCGAACTCTCATTCCTTTTGTAAGAATTACTGATTCTAGCGTGGTACTGTTTGATAGTTTCTCCACCTTCACTTTTCCGTGATTTACGGTTACTTGGAGTGGTTTTCCGTTGTATGACTGAACGTCGAATCCGGTACCTAAAACGGTGACTTTATTGTTGTTTGACTCAATAACAAATGGGGCGTTTGGATTTTTTGCAACTTCAAAATGCGCCATCCCTTGTAGTTTGATTTCGCGGGACTTTTCGGTCACTTTGTATTCTACGCTGGAATTGGCATTGAGTGTGATCACGCTACCATCTTTCATTGTGATTTGTTCAATTTGACCGGCATTTGTGGCGAACTGACCCGCGTCCAAAGTTTTATTTAGCGTGGTAAGCCAAAACGCCCAGCTGCCAATGGCAAGAATTGCAATGGCAGCAGCTACGCGTAACAAGCGCGATGTGTTTTTGTAAACTTTAAAAGGAGTTGGGATTTGTTTTTCGGCCTCACGAGCGGCAGAAAACTTGTTCCAGGCTTCATCATTACTAGCCTCGAACGAATATTTATAATTTTCCGAAACCTTTAGAATCTGATCAATTTCGGATTCGGGATGGGATGTATTATTTGGGTTTGACATATTGATTAGTGATTAAGTTGTGGCATCATTGCTGATACCTGTTGTTTGATAATAGCCAAAGTGGGTTTGAATTGTGGGTTTTTCTTTAACCAATCTTCAAGTTTGCGCAATTCCTCATCGTGCATTAATCCTGCAGCGTATTTAGTGAAGGTGTTGCTTTCCAGTTGTTCTTTTGTCATGATATTTACCAGCTAGGGTATGGGTGTACCGAGCCAATAACACACATTTCTTCGCGTACCCCCAAAAGAATTTGAAAAAAATCTAAAAATAATTCACGAGGTAATTTAAATCGTTGAAAATCAACAAAATGAAAGAGTCTTATTTTTTCAACAAATGGATATTTTCGATGATTTCTACCACAGAACGACCGTCTTGCGAGGTTGTAATACAAGGGGAATTGTGGTTGATATTATTCACCACCTCATCAATTATAAAATGATGATTTGCGGCACTTCCTTTATACTGTCCGTAATCGTTTGGCGGTGAAGACGGCGGTAAAGTTGGCATTTCGTAGTTTTTGATATCGCAATAGACCACATCGTTCATGTATTGTCCACCAAGTTTTACGGTACCATTTTCGGCGATGATGGTTATCGAGCTTTCGAAATTTTGGTTGTAAAGGCTGGTAGAAAAGCTCAAACTCCCTTTGCCGCGTTCACCAAACGAAAACAATACCTGCCCGCTATCGTCGAATTCTGTCAAGGATTGGTGATTGAAATTGGAGAACTCGCTGTAGTTAATGGAAAGGGGCCCTAAAAGCCAATAGACCATGTCGATGAAATGAGAGAATTGGGTAAATAGCACTCCGCCGTCTAAATCCTCAGTTCCATGCCAATGTCCTTTTTTATAATAGCGATGGTCACGATTCCAATAGCAAACCACTTGCACTTGAAAAATTTCGCCGAGGACGTTATCGCTTATGATTGATTTTATCCATTGTGAGGGCGGCGAAAATCGATTTTGCATCACGCAGAAGATCCTTTTGTTCCGTTTCTGTGCTTCCTGAATCATCGCATCGCAGTCGTCTACGGATAGAGCCATCGGTTTTTCCACCACGACATCGCAGCCCATATTTAGGGCTTGGATTGCATGTTGACAATGATAACCGTTGGGTGTGGCGATGCAAACCACTTGGATATTGCTGTGCCGCATGAGCATCTCTTCCACATTTTCGTACAGGGGCACTTGAAAATCCTGCATCGCCAAATCTTCGCGATTTCTGATATCGGCGATGGCAACGAGTTCCGCACCCGGATTGGCTTGAATCATATGCGCATGTCGAGCACCAATATGCCCTACGCCAATGATACCAAATTTTATTGTTTCCTCTGCCATTTCCGAATTGTGGGAGGCAAAAATGCAGAACATTTGCCATAAATACGCATTCATTTGTGAATCGGGGAGAAAAAGGTTTGGTAATGTGGGTTGAACCGCCAAAATTTGCGGAAGTATGTCGACAGAAACAGTATTGGTGATTGGGTCGTGCGGACAGTTGGGCACGGAATTGGTTGAAGCGTTGCGCGGAATTTACGGCGATGCAAATGTGATCGCGAGTGATGTCAAAAAATCCGACAATCCAGTATTTGAGGGCGGTCCGTTTGAAACGTTGGACGTTTTGGATGCTGCAGGATTGAATGCGGTAATTCAGAAATACAAACCCACTCATGTGTATCATTTGGCGGCTTTATTGAGTGCAACGGCCGAGAAAAATCCAGAATTCGGTTGGAAATTGAACATGGAAGGTTTGTTTCACGTGTTGAATGCGGCCCGTGATACAGGCATCATCAAAAGAGTTTATTGGCCTAGTAGTATCGCGGCTTTTGGACCAAATACAGAACGTTTTGGCACACCTCAATATGGAACAATGGATCCCACAACGATCTATGGTATCAGTAAATTGGCGGGTGAGCTCTATGCACAATATTACTATAACCGTTGGGGCGTTGATACCCGCAGTTTGCGTTATCCCGGCTTGATTGGTTATAAGAGTGCACCGGGCGGTGGTACCACGGATTATGCCGTTTCTATCTATCACGATGCGTTGCAGACCGGACACCACACTTGTTTCTTGGGTGAAGGAACGGTGTTACCGATGCTTTATATGCCCGATGCGTTAAAGGCTACTTTGGATATCATGCACGCACCTGCGGAGAGCATTAAAATTCGTACCAGCTATAACTTGGCCGGGATGAGTTTTGGTCCGGAGGAAATCGCCGCATCAATTGCCAAATTTGTTCCGGGTTTCACAATTTCCTATGAGCCAGATTCTCGTCAGTCTATAGCCAACAGCTGGCCAGCCGTAATTGATGATGGTCGCGCAACGGAAGATTGGGGTTGGAAGCCAGATTACGACTTGGATCGAATGACAGAGGATATGCTCAAGAATTTGAGGCCTCAGTATTCGGTGAAGGGTTAAGAATTCCGCGAATTATTCTACTTACAACGATGCGTAACCAATCGCTTTGCCAATCATGGCGGTAGTGGTGGAGCGTTCTATTAGCACTTGCACTAAATCACCGGGTTGGTATGATTCGCATGGGAAAATCGTCACCGAATTTTGGTCGCTTCGCCCTTTCCAATCCAAGTTGCTTTTCTTGGAATGTCCTTCGATGAGCACGGTTACAACTTTACCGATGTAGGATGCGTTGTTCTGCTTCGACTTGCCGTTTTGAAGGGCGATGATTTCGCTCAATCTGCGTGATTTGACATCGTCAGGAACATCATCAGCCAATTTCTTAGCTGCCGGAGTTCCAGGTCTTTCACTGTAAATATACATATAAGAGAACTCGAAATTGGCCCATTCTATTAGGCTCAACGTGTCATTGTGTTCTTCTTCTGTTTCGGTGCAAAATCCAGAAATAATGTCGCAACTGATACCGCAATCGGGGATGATGCTACGAATCATACGAATTTTGTCCATGTACCATTCACGCGAATAGTTTCTCGACATGATGTCAAGAATTCGTGTATTTCCACTTTGTGCGGGCAGGTGGATGTAGTTGCAGAGATTGTTGTATTTGGCCATCGTGTGCACCACTTTTTCGTTGATGTCGCGCGGATGACTGGTGCTGTACCGAATTCTCATATGTGGAACGGCCAGGGCACACATTTCAAGTAAATCGGCGAAATCTACCGATGTATCTTGCTCTTCTTGGGTAAGTTTTTTGAATTCTTTTTTGGGTCCGCCACCAAACCAGAGGTAGGAATTGACATTTTGACCAAGGAGGGTTACTTCTTTATAGCCATTTTTTGATAGCTCTAGGATTTCTTTGACTATACTTTCGGGTTCGCGTGATCTCTCTCTGCCACGAGTGAAGGGCACTACGCAGAAAGTACACATATTGTCGCACCCTCTCATGATCGACACAAAAGCGGTGATGCCATTGGAGTTCAATCGAACAGGGTTAAGGTCGCCATAGGTTTCTTCGCGGCTCAACAATACGTTAATTGCACGTCCGCCATCGTCTACTTCGGCAACGAGTTTGGGTAAATCTCTATAGCTATCGGGACCGGCAACGATATCCACGAGTTTTTCTTCTTCCAATAATTTCTCTTTCAATCGTTCGGCCATGCAACCGAGCACACCGATGATGAGTTCTTTGTTGTGCTTTTTATTGCCGCGTAAATGTTTTAATCGCTCACGAATTCGCTGTTCGGCATTGTCGCGAATGGCGCAGGTATTGAGGAAAATGACATCGGCATTGAGTTCGTCGTTGGTGGAAGTGAAACCATTTTCGCCCATAATTGAGGCAATAATTTCACTGTCGCTGAAGTTCATGGCACAGCCGTAACTTTCAATATATAGGGTTCTTGTGGCGGTTGCGGTGGGCGGAATAATGACTTCGGACATAATCGGTCTACAAAAATACGGGCTTTTTTGTTTCTTTGCAGTGAATGAGACATTTCAGTATCGTGATGTTGCTTGTCCTGTTGGGCACATGCAATTTGGCATTGGGTCAGAGCAAGGATTCCGATAAGGGTCAGTTTTCCGGCAATTTGTTGATGACGTATCAAAAATATGTCCGCGACGATAGCATCGGGGCAAATACAAAAGTTTACAAGGAGAACTTGGCTAGCGCGGATGCTTGGTTGTTTATGCAATATCGAATCAAGGGGTATTCATTTATTTTGCGATACGATGCGTTTAATAATTCGCCGTTGTTGGACCCTCAGGATGCTTATACAAATCACGGGATAGGGTTTTGGCAGATCAACAAGAGCGTTGACAAGTTGGACATCACGATGGGTTCCTTTTACGATCAGTTTGGTACCGGAATTTTGTTTAGGGCTTACGAGCAGAGGCAGATTGGGATTGATTATGCGATTCAGGGGATGCGTTTGAAGTACAATATCAACGATAAGTGGGCGGTTAAGGGTTTTGCGGGCAATCAGAAGGGGAACATCAAAAATCGTTTTGGGTTTGCGAATCAGGTGATTAGTGGTTTGAATATTGAGGGGAATCTTGACTTGGGAAAGGACAGTAAATATGGTGCTTTGCAGGTGGGAGCATCGGCGGTGAATAGGACTTTGGATCGGGAGACGATGGATAGATTGGTGGGGACGATAAACACGTATGATTTGGCGGATCGATTTTATCCCAAGTATAATGTTTACGGTGGGAATGCTTATTTGACTTACACGAAGGACAATTTCAGTTGGACGGTTGAGGGGAATGTGAAATCAAAGGAGGCGATTATGGATGATAATTCTAAGTTTTATCTAAGGAGCGGTAACGTTTTGTATACTTCGATGAGTTGGGGTAAGGGCGGTTGGAATTTGGGGGGACAAAAGGCTTCTGTGGGCTTGAATGTTCAGGCCAGACACGTAGATAATTTTTCATTTAGGACGGCACCCACGGAGAATTTGTTGAATGGGTTGGTGAGTTATTTGCCATCGATGACACGCCAGAATACCTATAGATTACTGAGTAGATACAATGCGCCGGGTCAGGCCATGGGTGAGGATGGAATACAGGGTGAGATTGAGTTTAAGCCACGCAAGGGGACGCAGATTTTCTTTAATGGAAGCTATGTGCAGACTTTGGCGAGCAACGGGAAATTGAATACAACAACTGGGGTGAAAGAGGCGGAGAAATTGTTTAGTGAGAATTATATCGAGGTGGTGCAGAAGATTGGGAAGCACGACAAATTGAAGTTGGGCGTTCAGAGGATTGTTTACAATCAGACGAGGTATGAGAGTGAGCCGGAGTATGTTCCTGTGAAGACATTTACTCCTTTTGGAGAGTGGTTACATACGATGAACCAGGGCAAGAGTTTGCGTGTTGAGTGGCAGTATTTGAATACGAAGAACGATCAGGGTTCATTTGCCAACTTGATGATTGAGATGTTTGTAAATAAGAATTTGAGTATTGCGGTGGCGGACATGGTGAATGTGGTGCCGCATCGATATGAGCGGATGATTATTGCGGACAAGGTATTGCATTACCCTACGTTTTTTATTGGTTATACGGAGAAGAACACGGTATTTACTTTGGCCTTCTTAAAGCAGCAGCAGGGGGTGAATTGTTCTGGGGGTATTTGTAGGGAGGAGCCCGCTTTTAGTGGGGTGAGGTTTACGGTAAGCAGCAATTTTTAATGGTTTACAGGGCCAGATAGAATTCCTTTAGGAGCTCTGTGGCTTGTGACGATAGTTGTCCGTCCGCCTTGTAGTGGGTGTATTGGATTGTGTGTGGCGGATTTTCGGCGACACTTTTGTTGGGGGGATTTTTGATGGCGTAAACGGCGATTAGGTGTGGTGGTTTTGATGGGGTGGCTTGGATGGATGTGATGGTTTGTGGGGAGAATTGATTTTGTTGAAGGGTTGTAAGGATTTGATTTTGGGAGGAGGCTGGCAGCAGCAGGAGGAGTTCTCCATGGGGTTGGAGTAAGCGAGCGCAGCGAACGGTTAATGTGGCCAGGGTTAATGACTGGGTATGCCGGGCAAGTCTCCGCGTTTCATCGGTTGAAGGCAAATGATTTTCGAAAAAGGGTGGATTACAGATGATACCGTCAATGGTTGTCGATGGATCAAATTCGAGAATATTATCGTGGGAAAATGAAACGCGATCAGCAAAGGGGCTATTGATTCCATTTTTGCGGGCTTGTTCAACGGAGGGAAGGTGAATATCGATTCCTTTTATTTGGGCTGATGGAAATTTTTGGGCCATCATCAGCGATAAAACACCGGATCCGCTGCCAATATCTAGAATGTTTGTTGCATTCTGGAATGCTGCGAGGGCGCCAAAAACACAGGCATCCGAAGTTACGGGTAGGGCCACCTCGCTTTGGTCTACGGAAAATTGCTTCATTGCAAAAGGTTTTCGCATGAATCGAATGGTTTGGGTTATGCGGTTTCGGGGAAAATATTCTGAAGGTTGATGTCTGATGGATTTCTATAATGCAGAAATTCAGATTGAGTAAGAGCCATTACTTGGTCGCAATATTGGAGCGATAGATGCAAGTCGTGGCTGCTATAAATGATGCATTTATTGTCGTTTTTGGCCAGTTGATGCAATAGTTTCAGAAATGTGGTTCTGGACGGGTAGTCTAAAAATGCGAGGGGTTCATCAAGCAGAATAATTTGACTGTCTTGGGCCAAGCATCGGGCCAGCATTACTTTTTGTTTGACGCCATCGCTCAATTCGGCAAAATTCTTTTGCTGTATATCGGTAACACCCGTTTTTTCTATCGCTTTAAGAACTTCGGAAACATCTTTTTCTCTTGGATCGCTCCAGCCTTGCAAAAAGCGCTGACGTCCGCTCATTACCATGTCGTAAACGCTTAAATGCTCAATTTGTGGCGGTGTGGCCAGCAGAATGCTACTGAGGGAAGCTCTTTTTTCGGGTGATGTCTGATGAATATTGATTTGGTTGATAAGGACCTCCCCATTCATTGGCGGTATCAGGCCACAAATCGTTTTCAGGAACACTGATTTCCCCACTCCGTTGGGTCCAACAAGCAGAATTAAACCAGGGCCGAGTCCATCAACTGCGATGTTCTGGTGCAGAGTGATTCCTTGTTTTTGGATGCCGGTGGAAAGGTTCTTCAGTTGAAGCATGAGATATCGCTGCAAAAATGCGAATTTCGAAGGGTGAATTTACTGTTATCTCCTCTTGGACCGGATAAAATTTCTTTGATTCAGCAAATGGCTCGTAGAATTTGGGACGTCCATTACACTCCTATTATTGGCCAAACCCAAGTAGATTATATGTTGGGTCGGTTTTACACCACTGAACACATTACTGGTCAACTGGAGGAAGGGCAGCGATTTTATTTTGTGTTGCTCAACGGCATTGAGGTCGGTTATACCGCGATTTCAGAAATCCGCGAGGGGAATTTTTTCATACACAAATTGTACTTAGAGATCGAAAAGCAGCGCAAGGGCATGGGTTCTGAGGTGTTTCGTCAGCTTTTGACGTTGATGCCAAATTTGGAGGCGGTGCGTTTGCAAGTGAATCGACAGAACATGAAGGCGATCAATTTTTATTTTAAAATGGGGTTTGTGATAGAGCAGGTGGCTGATTTCGACATTGGCGGTGGATATTTTATGAATGATTTTGTGATGGTTTATCGTCCCAAATAATTGTGTGATTTATTGATTCTCATTAGGGCGATTGGCCTTGTATGGCCTACCTTTGCGGGGTGTTAGCACTGAATGACTTTTCTTTTGAATTTGCTGGTAGATACCTGTTTAAAAATGCATCATGGCATATCAAACCCAACGAAAAAATTGGGTTGGTTGGCTTGAATGGTACAGGAAAATCTACTTTATTGCGATTAATTTCTAGCGATTTTGAATTGCGCGAGGGTACTCTGTCCCGGCCTTCGGATTTGCGAATTGGATTCTTGAATCAGGATTTGTTGAGTATGGATGTGGGCGATTGTGTTCGCGATGTGGTTTTAAGTGGCAGGGAAGATTTGGTGCAGTTGGAGGTTGAGATTAATCGATTGATTGAAAAAATCGAAGTTGAATACGACGATGTTACGATGCAGCGTTTGGCCGATGCGCAGGAGCGATTTGGTGCTTTGGGCGGTTATGAGTGGCATGCAGAGGGCGATAAAATTTTGGAGGGTTTGGGCTTTCCTACGAGTAGTTTAGGTAGACCGCTGAGAGAATTTTCAGGGGGATGGCGCATGCGTGCCATGTTGGGTAAATTGTTGTTACAAGCCCCAGATTTATTGCTTTTGGATGAACCAACAAACCACTTGGATTTGCCTACCATTCAGTGGTTAGAGGAATATCTGGCAAATTATGAGGGTACCTATGTAATCGTATCGCACGACCCTTATTTTTTAGATCGAACTGTGAATCGCATCGCGGAAGTAGCGCATCAACAGGTTTTTCATTACAAGGGAAACTACAATGAGTTTTTGGAGCAGAAGGAGGAAAGAGATGCTTTGATGATGCGGAAATACGAGAATCAGCAGGACTATATCCGTCAGCAAATGAAGTTTATTTCTCGTTTCCGTGCCAAGGCGAGTAAGGCAACTGCCGTGCAGAGTCGAGTAAAAATGTTGGATAAAATCGAGAAGATTGAGGTGAGGCAGGATGAGAGAAAGGATTTCGATATTCGATTTAATATCAGAGTAACACCAGGGAAGGTAATCGCGGATTTGAAGGATGTCACCAAGTCGTACGATGAGTTGGAGATATTAAAACCCTCCCAAGCACAGATATTGAGGGGCGATAAAATCGCATTGGTTGGAGCGAATGGAAAGGGTAAGTCAACGGTTTTGCGCATGGTTCATGGATCAGAGCCGAGTGGCGGATTGATCGAGCAAGGATGGAATGTAGAATCGGCATTTTTTGCCCAGCACCAGTTGGAGGCGTTGAACCTTAAAAATGATTTGTTGAGTGAGTTAAGTACGGTGAGTGCAGAATATACCGATTGGGAATTGCGGACCGTTTTGGGTTGCTTTTTATTCACTGGCGATGAGGTATTTAAGAAAGTGAAGGTGTTGAGTGGGGGTGAAAAGTCGAGGTTGGCATTGGCAAAAACTCTGATCACCCAATCCAATTTTTTGTTGTTGGATGAGCCCACGAATCACTTGGATATGTTTAGTACTGCGGTGCTGGCTGAATCGTTGATTGATTATGCGGGTAGTTGTTTATTTGTGAGTCACGATCGTACTTTCATTAGCAAAGTGGCCAATAAAATTTGGTGGATTGAGGATGGTGTTTTGCGTGAATATCCAGGAACGTATGAGGAATACAAGGAATGGAATTCGGTGCGAATGGCTGAGGATATGCGTTTGGCGAAATTGGATGATGGTAAGAAAAAGGGTGGAAATCAGTCGAATTCATCCCAGGCTAAAAGTGCTGCACCGGCGGGGATGATCAATCCAGCGGCAATTGCATCGGACAAGGGAAACAAATCGTACAGTAAAAACGAAATTAAGAAGGTGGAGGATGCGATGAATGCCAAGGAGCTTGAAATGAATGCGTTGGGTGAGAAGCGGTCCGCGTTTGAGAAACAATTGCATGACCCTTCTGTTGCCAGTGATTTTGAGAAAGTGGCTGCGATTACAAAGGAATACGATGTGATCAATGCTCAGTATTTGGTTGTAAAAGCTGCCTACGAATCTTTGTTTGAGGAGTGGATGTTGATGCAAGAATCTTGATATTGGCCCCGAATTTGTTAAGTTTGTTCTGATGAGAAAATTAATTGTCCTTTCTGTTGCTTTGATACTTTCTGGTTTTACCCAGTTGGAGGCAACAACTGATAGCACCTTGCGGATGAGCAATGTGATTTATGAAGGTGATGTGAGGGCGGTTCGTTTGTACCAACAAAACAGTGGATTTTCTTTTCCTATACTTACTTTGGGCGGGGGCGAATCGTTGGTTTTGGAATTTGACCAAATCAAGAGCGAGAGAGATTTTTATCAATATACTTTGGTTCATTGCGATGCGCAGTGGAACCCTACGTCGTTGTCGAGAACCCAATTTTTGGACGGTATGGGTTATGAAAACATCGAAAATGCAAACTTTAGCAATGGGACGTTAACTCAATACACGCATTATTCTGTGTCGGTCCCCGGTGAGCAAACAAAGCCGAAAATCAGCGGGAATTTTATTCTATTGGTTTATCGCAATTTCGACGAAAAGGACATTGTTTTATCCAGAAGGATGATGGTTTTGAACAGTCAGGGCGCGGTAAACATGCAAATCAAGCAGAGCGGTCAGGTTGAGTTGAGAAGTACGCATCAACAGATCAATTTCAGTTTTACGAAGAACGCCAACTATTTTATGCCCAATGCGATGCAGGATGTGAAGACGGTGGTTTTGCGGAACGGCGAATGGGATTATTCCATTGATGACTTAAAGCCGATGTTTATTGTGGGCAATGAAATGCAATACAATCAGACTTTGGGAAATCAAATGGATGGGTTAAACCAGTATCGCTTTTTTGATATTCGGAGTTTTAGGAGTTCTACGGCGGGTGTTCGTCAGCGTTTGAATATTGCGAATCAGAAGCATGTGATATTGGTGAACGACAAAACGCGGAGGTTTGAGCGATATTTCAATTGGGCAGATTTCAATGGACGGGTTTTGTATGATAACAAGGACTTGCCGATGCCAGCGGGAACTGCGTTTGAAAGCGATTATTGTTTCGTACACTTTTCTGTGTCGGCTGATGCAGAATTGCCGGATCCGGTTTATGTTTACGGCGAGTGTAGTGATTGGAGGGTATTGGAATCACATAGGATGTTTTACAACCCCGAAAATAGAAGTTATGAGGGTATAATTCCATTGAAGCAGGGATATTACAATTATGTATATGGGGTTTTGAATTCTGAGACAAACCAATTGGATTTTCGTGAATTCGAGGGCCAGCACAGCGAGACTGAGAACAATTATATGGTGTTGATTTACCATAAAAATCCTGCCATGGGATTCGATGAATTGATTGGTTATGGATTAAAAAATTCCACTTCTTTGAAGTAAGAATTAATGTCCGCTCGTGATTTTGAGAATCGCAGGACTAGTTAATATTTTCCAGGCATTTTCATTTTGAACCTTGTACAAATACAGACCATGATAGGTATGTCCCAATTTTTGCGTGAAGTTGAATTGGGGTTTGATGATCAGGCTATCTTGAACGTTTAAGAATGTCAATTGGTTGGGGGTTGTACGCGAGAGGAAATACCGGGGTTTTTTGGGATTGAAAGGAAAGTGTTGGGGGTAGAATTCAAAGCCGTAGGTCCATTTTTGGGGATTTGGGGATTGGGCGAGCCAATAATTGGCGATGGGTTCTCCTAGGATTTCGCCAGCGGGGAGTGAATTGAGGTTTTTGTTGAGGAATTCTATAGCGGTGTTGGGGTTTCTTTGGTTGCATTGAAGGATTGCAACTGAATGACGGATTGTCCAGGGTGTGAGCAATGAAATGATAAAAATCAAGGAAATCCAGGGTGTAAAGCGATTGGAATGATTATTTTCTGTGGGGATGGCAGATTGGGTGGATTTTAGAATATGCTTAAAGTGATTCAAGGGATTCCACGGGAGTTGTAGTTTGAAATTTTGCAAATAAACGGCGATGACCAAAAGTCCTAATAGATGTTGCACAGGGTAGTAGCGGTGTTGGGGGGTAAGAAATATGGCAGTGGGTATCGCAAATGAAAGGTAGAGTATGGGAATGAGTAATGTTGTATCAAATGGGTTGAAAAAGTGTTTTTTTGGGGTTTTAAAGAACGTACTCCAGAGGCTGGGCCTAGGGTCATAAAATAAAATCAGCAAACGAAGTGCAGCAATCCAGTATAGCAGATGTAATAAAAAGGTGTAGGGTTGTTCGATGTAGTATGGAACAAATCTGCCAATGAAAAATCCATAAAGGTTGGAGCCCAAGGATGTGCCACTGTGGTCCTCGGCCTGCATAAATAGTTGGGTGGTTAAATCGTGTAGTTCGGGCTTAACGACAAGCCAAAATATCGTAATTGGTGCGATTAATCCCAGCAGAAATGTGAAACCATGTAGTAGGGATGATTGTTTTTGGTAATGAATCAAATGATTCAAAATCAAAACGGTTGAAATCAATACCAAAGGCCAAGTATATAGATGTGCAATTGCGAGGCTTCCTAGGCATAATCCCAGAAATGGCGGGAAATGGAATGTACATCGATGGATTAGTTTTGGCGCTGTTGATATGAACAAAGCCAATAGAAGCATGATGGGCGTTTCCACGCGAAGGCTTCTGGCGATCTCTCCGGTGGATTTATCGAACAGAAACAATGCAGTGATTAACAATGCCAGGTGCTCAATGATTATAGGCGAATAGGGTTCGGGCTGTTTTCTTGCTGAAGAGGGCGCGGAGAGCAGTTGACATACCAATCGATATAGAATTAGGGCGGTAAGTAGGTGGAAAATCAAGAAAGGTAATCGAACGATCCACATGGATTGACCAAAATAGAGCCAGAGGCAGTGCCATGCTTCCAAAAGAGGAGGATAGCTCAGGAATTTAAATTCGGCACCTGGATTGGGCCACAATGGCGAGCAGTAATTTCCGGTATGGTGCCAAACTAAGGCGGGATCGAGATTTTGAATTTCATCATTCCATGCAATGGGTAGGCGATCTAAATTGACGAGTCCTGCAATTAGATAAATTCCTATCAACAGAGATATCCAAGGGAAATTGAATTTGCCGATGGAAAGTGTTTTGTTCATGGTTTCAATGCCCAAATCCAAAGGCGATTTTGTGCGATGGATATTACTCGAATCGAATCAGAATATAGTTTTTGTCGACGGCTTGTCCCCTGGAAACATTGATAGAGGCAACGACACCTGCGGTGGGCGATTTGATGGCGTTTTCCATTTTCATCGCTTCGAGAACTAGGATTTTTTGTCCGATTTCTACTGAATCGCCGGGAGAAACCAAAACATCAAGCACCAAACCTGGCATAGGCGCTTTGACTTCAGAAATCTTTTGAACCAACGCATTTTCAAGACCCATAGATTTAAGAAGTTCATCCATCGGCTCGGTGATTTTGGCGCTATATTTTTGGTTGTTATAGAGTAAGGTAACAGTTTTATTTGCCTTATCGATACCGATACATCTTACCTGAATGGTTTGATTTTGGGTCTGTATGAGAAGTGTATTTTCGGATTGGGGGATGAACGACACGTTTTGGTTTGCCTGGGCTACCCATTGGGTATCAACTTTTACCAATTCGATTTTGCTATTTTGAATGTCGACTTTCATGATTTACACATTTCTATCAATGACAAAATTCACCAAATTTTGCAATGATTGTTTGTCTTCTTTATTTGCGGGAATAGATTCGAGGATTTCAAAGGCGCGATCGCGGAATTCGTTCATTTTGATTTTGGCGTAGGACATGCCACCATGAACGGTGATGAATTCAACTACATCAGCGAGTTTTTGTTTTTCGTTGGTATTAGAACGGATCAACTTTTTGATCTTGCGAACGTCGGACGGTGTTGCTTTAGAGAAAGCGTGAATGATAGGAAGTGTTAGTTTTCGTTCCTTGATGTCAATACCAGCGGGTTTGCCCGATTTGTTATCGCCAAAATCGAAAAGGTCGTCCCGAATTTGGAAAGCGAGTCCAATCTGCTCACCAAACTGACGCATTTTCTTTTGAATTTCACTGTCTGGCGTGGTTGATGCGGCACCAATTTCGCAGCAGGCAGCAATCAGTGATGCTGTTTTTTGTTTGATGATTTGAAAGTACACTTCTTCGGTGGCATTCATGAAGCGCGCGCGTTCCAATTGCAACAATTCTCCTTCGCTCATGTCTTTCACGGCGTTGGAGAGTACTTCAAGCATATCGAAATCGCGGTGTTCAACGGCCAATAGCAATCCTCGGGACAGGAGATAGTCACCTACTAGAACGGCGACTTTATTTTTCCAAAGTGCGTTGATACTAAAGAATCCACGTCGCAAATAACTCTCATCTACTACATCGTCGTGAACCAGGGTGGCTGTGTGAAGTAGCTCTACCAAAGAGGCCCCGCGGTAGGTGCGGATATTGATATCGCCGAATAATTTGGCGGTATACATCACGAATAAAGGACGTATTTGCTTGCCTTTTCGTTTTAGAATGTAGTTAAGGACGATATCTAATAAGGACACGCGTGTTTTCATGCTCTGTTTGAACATGACTTCGAAGGCGTTTAGTTCCTTTTCGATGGGTTTTTTAATCGCCTCTAACGATGCACTCATGACGTTGTTGCGAAGGTAATATTTTCTTTGGGTGTATTGAATATTTGGCAGTAATTTGCTGATATGATTTGGAAATTGATTTCTGGATGTTTGATATTGGGAATCGCCTCTTGTGGGTTGTGTAATCAGAAAAAAAAGGATCAAAAGATGACTAACATGAATGAAGGCAAAGGTGTGCAGCTCGAAATCGTTGATAATGTAACAAATGAACTGTGGAAATTGCATCCAACGTTGCATTTTATGCGGGGAGAGTTGATGTCGATGGCTAAGTCTACTGGAGATTATGCTCCGGGTCTTGGCACTAAGTTGAACGATTCAGCGATGCAGGCCGATGCGCAATTATTTTGGGATGATTTTGAAACTGAGTACATGATGTATTCGCCGAGTGAGGCTTTGTTAAAACAATTGGATAGTGTACTGCGGTCGAAGGTGTTGAATGCGGGCAGTGGACTAATTACCTTGCCAACTTTCCGAATGCTGATGATTGGAGGAAATTGGTGTTCGGATACTAGAATGGGGTTGCCTCGTTTGTGTAAGGTATTGGATCAGTTGATGTTGACATCAGAAGGCAATGTGGTAATTTCAAAAACCGAATTGGAAGTGAGCAGTGTACGTCTGGTCTTGGATTATTTGCGTGTAGATCGCGATAAAAACTTTATTGAGTCTGAAAAGGCCCATAAATATGTTTTACATGGGGGTTTGTCTAATGTTATGGATGGCAGTACTGGGGGAATCAATTTGAAACAGGAGAAAGCGGGACGGGTGCCGGAGGTGGTGCTTTCTCAAAAATTTTTATCGAAAAATAGCGTAGAGGTATTAGTTGACCAGGTAGACGATAGCTGGGTTTTTATGGGTAGCATCGTTGAAACGCCAATGAAAAGTTGGGAAGCCGATATCCTAAAGTTGTTTAACGAAACGGTGGATGCTTCTTTCTACCAAGACATCCAATTCAAAAAGTAAGTCGGGTTATTGAAAGATTAAAGGTACTCGATTTTTCTCGATGGTGGTGGCTTGCCATAAATCAGAGAAGAACGAAATACTGCTCAATAGGCGTTTTTTAAACTGGGTTGCTTTTACATAAAGAGCTACGAACAGGGATATTCCACAAAGTAAAAAGACGTAGGCCAAAGAGGGTTTTAGTGCTGAAATAATTGCGTGGAGTATATCGGACATTTCGGATTGGACGGGGATATGAACTTGATTGGCCACGGCAAGGATAAATCCGACAAAACAAGCTATTGTAGCGATGGCGTAAAGTAGAAACACCCGTTGATGCTGCCAAGCACCCAATTGAATTCGTAGGTACATTTCATTTTCGGAACCTCTAAAGTCGCCTGTTATGAAATTCACCAAACGGTCTCCTTTTTCGATAGTCTCCAGGGTAAAATCTTGGTTGGATAGTTCACCAAAGAAAGCCCTCGGATTGTTGTCGGGTTTGCGATAACCTTGATCCGATAAGAAGGTGTGATTTAAAAGCTGATCATGCAGCATTTGCCTTGTTTGTCCACTCTGCAGGTAAACAATTTTAAACGGATAAATAAACATGTGTTGGTGGCGTGGATTTTTAAGCAGTTCTAATACCAAACCCATAGTACAAAGTAAGTGAATTTCCCTGGGACTTGGGGGATTGTGGGTCATGGGGGTGATTTTTTTGTTTTTTTGTACAATGTCTACTTTTTGTGTCACACATAACTAATTGATAGTAAGTTCAATACACGCGAAGCCCCGTCTTTGTTGGGTTGACATGTTTTCAACAGCCTAAAGCCAAATTTATCAAGGGTTTGAGGCATTTGTGTGGAAAACATCATTGTGTGGGTGGCATTTACTAGAATAGATTTGCTATTCACAAAAAACTTTTAAATCAATAAAATCATCACAACCCAATTGTATTAACCATGAGCCAACAAACCGTTAACACCAAGGGGCTAAATTTTGCCCGCATGAACACCGCCGATGGTGTATCTCCTTTTGATTTATTCAAGTACGATTATCGCACATCAGTTATTAAGAAGCCAGACGGAAGTGTGGTTTTTGAAATGAAGAATGTTGAGGTACCGGAAGGATGGAGTCAGGTAGCAACAGATATTTTGGCGCAAAAGTATTTCCGTAAGGCTGGGGTTCCTCAGGCGGACGGTAGTTTGGGAAGTGAAAGATCGGTAAAGGAGGTTGCTCATCGCCTTGCTGCATGTTGGAGACATTGGGGTGAAAAGTATGGTTATTTTGAAAATGCATCTGATGCTCAGGTGTTTTATGATGAATTGATTTATTCGTTGTTGAATCAGGAATCGGCTCCTAATTCACCACAGTGGTTTAATACCGGCTTACACAATAGTTATGCAATTACGGGCAAACCACAGGGTCACTATTTTGTAGATCCTGATACTGAGAAGTTGATGAAGAGTACCTCGGCTTACGAGCGTCCTCAACCGCATGCTTGTTTCATTTTGTCGGTTGACGATGATTTGGTAAACGAGGGTGGTATCATGGATTTGTGGGTTCGTGAAGCGCGTATTTTCAAATATGGTTCTGGTGTAGGAACTAACTTCAGTAAGGTTCGTGGATCAGGCGAAAAGTTGAGTGGTGGCGGAACAAGTTCTGGTTTGATGAGTTTCTTGAAGATTGGCGACCGTTCTGCGGGTGCTATCAAGAGCGGCGGAACTACTCGTCGTGCCGCTAAGATGGTCTGCTTGGATTTGGATCACCCAGATGCCATGGAGTTCATCAAATGGAAGAGCACAGAAGAGCGCAAGGTGGCTGCCTTGATTGCTGCTGGATATTCTAACGATTACGAAGGCGAGGCCTACAATACGGTGAGCGGACAGAACAGTAACAACTCTGTACGTATTCCACATAGTTTCTTCCACAAGTTGGAGAAGGGTGAAAATTGGGATTTCATTGCACGTTCTAATGGCGAGGTGATGAACACTATGCCTGCCAAAGAAGTTTGGGATGCAATTGGCGATGCGGCTTGGGCTTGTGCGGATCCTGGTGTTCAGTACGACGATACAATCAACGAGTGGCACACTTGTCCAGAGGGCGGAAGAATCAACGCTTCTAACCCATGTTCTGAGTATATGTTCTTGGACAATACTGCTTGTAACTTGGCTTCATTGAACTTGAGAAAGTTCTTCCATGAGGACAGCAAGACGTTTGACATGGAGAAATTTGAGTACAGTGCGCGTTTGTGGACTACAGTATTGGAAATTTCTGTGTTGATGGCTCAGTTCCCATCGAAGGAAGTGGCTCAGTTGAGTTATGATTATCGCACTTTGGGATTGGGTTATGCCAACTTGGGTTCTGTATTGATGAGCGCTGGTATTCCTTATGATTCTTCAGAGGCGACAGCGATTTGCGGAGCGATCACAGCAATTTTGACAGGAACGGCTTATGCAACATCAGCGGAAATGGCTGCAGCAAAAGGTCCATTCCGTATGTACGAGAAAAACAAGAAGCATATGTTGCGCGTTATCCGCAACCACAGATATGCGGCATACAATACGCCTTTGGCATTTGAAGGATTGGGTATTAAGCCCGTTTGTTTGGATGAGAAACATTGCCCTGATTACTTGTTGAAAGCAGCTTGTAACGCTTGGGACAAAGCAGTACAGTGGGGTGAGAAGTACGGTTTCCGTAACGCTCAATCTACCGTTATTGCTCCAACGGGAACCATCGGATTGTTGATGGATTGCGATACTACAGGTATCGAACCTGACTTTGCTTTGGTGAAATATAAGAAATTGAGCGGTGGTGGATACTTTAAAATTGTAAACCAAACTGTTCCAGTGGCATTGAAGCATTTGGGTTATGATGTAAAGCAAACGCAGGACATCGTTGATTATGCAAAAGGTCACCAGACTTTCAAGGGCGCGCCTTATATCAACCACGATAGCTTAACGGCTTTGGGTTTCAACGATGCAGATTTGGCGAAATTGGAGTCAGAAGCACCGATGGCATTTGAGATCGGATTTGTATTCAACCAATACTCTTTGGGTGAAGAAACTTTACAGCGTTTGGGCTTTGATTCAGCGCAGTATAACAATCCTCGTTTCAACATGTTGCAAGCTTTGGGCTTTACTAGAGAGCAAATTGCTGAGTGTAATGATTTCGTTGCAGGAACTATGACCATTGAAGGTGCACCTCATTTGAAGGAAGAGCATTATTCAGTGTTTGATTGCGCTAACAAGTGTGGTAATAAAGGGGTTCGTTTCATCCATGCCAATGCACACATTCGCATGATGGCATCGGCTCAGCCATTTATTTCTGGAGCAATCAGTAAGACAATCAACTTGCCAAATGAGGCCAATGTTGATGAAATTAAAGAGTGCTACCATTTGAGTTGGACTTTGGGATTGAAAGCGAATGCTTTGTATCGCGATGGTTGCAAATTGAGTCAGCCTTTGAGCAACAAGTCTGAGACTGCAGAGGACAATACGGAAGAGAAAGCAACGGCTTCAACCGACAGTGCTGCTGCACCAAAGGTTGCAAGTGTGGGTGAGTTAACCCCAGAGATGGTTTTAGAGGCTGCTAAGCGCATTTTGAGCGAGAGTCCTGATACCAAGTTCAAACGTCAGTTATCAAACATCGTAGAGAAGAAGCGTTTGCCAAATCGCAGAAACGGATTTACCCAAAAGGGCCGTGTGGGTGGACAGACAATTTTTGTTCGTACGGGAGAGTATGATGATGGAACTTTGGGAGAGATCTTCATTGATATGCACAAAGAGGGCGCGAGCTTCCGCAGTTTGATGAACTGTTTCTCTATTGCGGTATCGGTTGGATTACAGTATGGTGTGCCATTGGAGGAGTTCGTAGACAAGTTTGCGTTCACTCGTTTTGAGCCAAGTGGTATGGTTGAGGGTCATCCTAACGTGAAAAATGCGACATCAATTGTAGATTATATCTTTAGATTGTTGGGCTTTGAATATTTGCGTAGGGAAGATTTGGTACAGGTGAAGCCGAGCGATTTGCGTGCACCAGAGGCTGTTGAGGCACCGGTTGTTAGTGAGTTCCGTCCGGTATTCAATCCAGAGCCAACACCAGCGGTTTCAGCGGCGCCAGCAGTGGTTTCAAGTGAGCCTTTGCCTAGCAAGTTTGATATGCAAGATCACATGAGAGAGATTCAGAGCGATGCTCCTGCTTGTAACGTTTGCGGTCATATCACGGTTCGCAGCGGAACATGTTACAAGTGCTTGAACTGTGGAAACAGTTTGGGTTGTAGCTAAGCGAAGCGAGGATTTGCGAGGATTTGCAATTCTTGAAAAAATTAGATAATGTGGGGACCCCCAGCGGCGCAGTCGCTGGGGGTCCTTCTTTTAAAAAATTTCCCATCCCCCCATCCCAAAACAATTTAACTTTGTAAACATTACAATTATGGCTTTCGAAAAAGTAAAACGCAGCGAGAATTACAGTGAATGGTATAATAACCTAGTTAAAAATGCCGACCTAGCAGAACACAGTGCCGTGAAAGGTTGCATGGTTATCAAACCCTATGGTTATGCCATTTGGGAGAAAATGCAACGTCAACTCGATGATATGTTCAAAGAAACAGGTCACGTGAATGCCTATTTCCCGCTGTTCGTTCCCAAAAGTCTCTTCGAAAAAGAAGAAAAAAACGCCGAAGGATTCGCCAAAGAATGCGCGGTGGTAACTCACTATCGACTCAAAGCAAACCCGGATAAACCCGGACATTTGATGGCCGACCCCGATTCCAAATTGGAAGAAGAACTTATCGTACGCCCTACCTCAGAAGCCATCATCTGGAACACATACAAAAATTGGATTCAGAGCTACCGCGACCTTCCGATTCTAATTAACCAATGGGCCAATGTGGTTCGATGGGAAATGCGTACACGGTTGTTTTTGCGTACTGCAGAATTCTTGTGGCAGGAAGGACATACTGCGCACGCAACCAAAGAGGAAGCATTGGTGGAAGCCCGTAAAATGTTGGAAGTGTACTCTGAATTTGCGGAATCCTTTATGGCTGTGCCTGTAATCAAAGGCATAAAAACTGAAAAAGAACGCTTTGCTGGTGCCGATGATACCTATTGTATCGAAGGAATGATGCAAGATGGTAAGGCCCTGCAAATGGGAACAAGTCATTTTTTGGGACAGAATTTTGCCAAGGCCTTTGATGTGAAATTTCAAAGCAAGGAAGGCAAGTTGGAATACGTTTGGGCTACTAGCTGGGGCGTTTCTACGCGATTGATGGGTGCTTTGATTATGACACACAGCGACGATGAAGGGTTGGTATTGCCACCAAAATTGGCACCGATTCATGTCGTTATTGTCCCTGTATATCGCAGTGATGAAGATTTAGAGAAGATCAAAGAGGCCATGAAGCCACTGTCGGTTCAATTAAAAGCGTTGGGATTGACCGTTAAATTTGACGATCGCGATACGTACAAGCCGGGCTATAAGTTTGCCGAGTGGGAATTGAAGGGTGTGCCGGTTCGCTTGGCGGTGGGTATGCGTGATTTGGAGTCTGGCACGGTTGAAGTCGCTCGTCGTGATACCAAGGAGAAGTTTGTTGTCGCCATGGATGATCTCCAACCTCGCATCGTTTCGTTGATGGATGAAATCCAGCAGAATTTGTTTGATCGCGCAGCAAAATATCGTGAAGAGAAAACCCAGGAGGTGAATAGTTGGGACGAATTTTTGGAGGTAATCAATGTGAAAGAGGGCTTTGCCATTGCGCATTGGGATGGAACGGGAGAGACCGAAGAGAAGATTAAGGAATTGACCAAAGCCACCATTCGTTGTATTGCGATTGATCAGAAATTGGAAGATGGGATTTGCGTTTACTCAGGAAAGCCAAGTACGGGCAGAGTGGTATTCGCGAAAGCCTATTGATTGCAAGTATTTGACTGCTAACTAACGCAAAAATGTCGTTTAATCGATGGTTGCCTGCTTACGGTTACTAAGGTAAGCTTGGGTAAAAATGGCACCTAGGATGATGGATGCGCCGGTGTAAAACCAGATATTGAGGTCTTTGTTTTCGTTGAAAATCACAGCACCTAGGACGATTCCGTAGATGGGTTCGAGGTTCACTGTGAGGTTAGCGGTAAACGCACTCAACTGATTTAGGGCATAGGTTCCCAGGTAAAAGGTTAGGTTCGTACACAGTACGGCGAGCAATAAAATCCATATTAGATCCCAAGGACCTGTTGCGATGTTTTCTAAGGTGAGAATACTAAAATCGATGGGGGGTAAAAAAACGATGGGATCAGAGGAAATCAGGGGGATGATTAGCGACAAAATCAAAGCACCTGAAATCATTTCCAAGGTAGATATGGCAAGGGGTTTGGCGCGATGAATATGGGCTTTATTGAGCGTTGTAAAGGTGGCTGCGAGGGCTGCACTCAATAGACCGGTGATTACGGCCCATCCATACGAAACATCGCCAACTTTGGCCACGTGACCCGGTTGATTTTCGGGGAGGGAGAAATAGATAAACAGGATGCCAAGGACCACAATCAAACCCATATAAATATCTCTTTTGGAGAAAGGCTGTTTGAGTACGAGTGGTTCAATGATGGATGCAAAGAAGGATGCGGATCCCAAGCAGGCCAATGTCACGGAGACAGAATTGCCCAATTTGATGCTGCCATAAAAGGTGAGCCAATGCGCGCAGACTAGAAGTCCTATTCCAAAAAACGTCATTGCTGTTTTTAAAGAAAGACCCTTTAACGATTTCCAAACCGCTGGCATCAACAAATAAATGATGGCTGTTAACATCATGCGATGCCAAACCAAGGTGATAGATCCATAGGAAATTAGCTTGCCGAGGATGGCGGTAAATCCCCAAAGGAACACGGCTATATGCAGTGCGATAAATGCTTTGGTTCTAGGGGAAGTTTCGGAAGCCATAACCTGTTTAAAAAATCAAGGCCGCTGATTAAAGCGGCCAGGATGTTGGTATATAAAAGCGCGTAACAGTTGGCGTTATCGAAATAACCGATAACAATACAAATATAACGATTTTGGAAAAAATTGCAAAATAATTTAATTGAATTTTCCTTTGTAACGGTCTTTGATTTCGTTAACAATGGTGCGCAATTCTTGTTCTTTGTCCTTGTTCATCACCAATAAAACCTCGTCTGATTCTACAATCACAATATTATCAACTCCGTTTACTACGATCAACTTATTGGAGTTGTTGAATACCATGGATTCAGTGGTGTTGTAGGTGTGTATATGCTTGCCAATAAGCGCGTTATTTTTATCATTTCTCGCACTCACATCCCACAAACTCTTCCAGGTTCCCAAATCGTTCCATCCAAAATTCGCGGGCATCACAAAAACGTCCTTTTCTTTTTCAAGTACGCCATAATCGATGCTAATGCTCGGAGTAAGCGCGTAGGCCTGCTCCAATTGGTTGTTGTACTCTGGGCTGTCTGGGTGCACATCGGCAAAAATCTGATAGATTTCAGGTAGATGCTTTTCGATGCTATTGTTGATGGCTTTGATACTCCAAACAAATATGCCGGCGTTCCATAAGAATTCTCCGCTTTCTAGGAAACTCTTGGCGATTTCTTCGGAGGGTTTTTCAGTGAAAGTTTTTACGCGATGTAAACCACGAGGATCTAATTCAGGATTGAACTGGATGTATCCGTAACCTGTGTCGGGTCGCGTTGGCTTAATACCTAACGTCACCAAAGCATCGTTATTGGCGGCAAAATCCATGGCTTGTAACGATGTTTCGATAAACGCCATTTCGTTGCTGATTAGGTGATCGCTGGGCGCAACCAAACAAACAGCATCCGGATTTAAATTCTGTATATGTCGGTTCGCAAGGGCAATACAAGGTGCGGTATTTTTCGCCAATGGCTCATGCAAAATCCTAGAAATATGCATTTCGGGGATGTGCGACTGCACCAAGGGGACATAATCGGTATTGGTAACCACAAAAATGTTCTCTTGCGGTACCATATGACTAAATCTGTTATAGGTCTGTTTGATGAGGGATTCCCCGGTCCCCATAATATCGATGAATTGTTTTGGGAAACTCTTTTTACTCACTGGCCAGAATCGACTACCGATTCCACCGGCCATTATCAAAACGTAATTGTTTTTGTTTAGACTCATAAAATACCCTCTTTGTAAAGGTCGTGCAAATGTACCATTCCAAAGTAAATAGTTTGTTGTGTAATAATAATTTGGGTGATTTTCTTCTCTTGCATGATAGCAGCAACTTCGGTTGCCATGATATCGGTTTCCACAGTAATGGGTGATTTGCCCATGATTTGTTCCGCGGTAAGATGATCAAAGGTGTCGTGGTTTTCTAACATCCTACGGATATCACCATCGGTCACGATGCCTATCACTTTGTTATATTCATCCACCACGGCAGTTGCGCCCAATCGGTTTTTGGTGATTGTAAGAATGACTTCTTTCCAGGGTGAAGAATTTAAAACGCTAGGCTTAGCATTTTGTTCGGCGATGCTTCCACATTGTAAATACAATCGCTTTCCCAAGGCACCACCGGGATGGTATTTAGAAAAATCATCGCTAGAAAACCCCCTCATTTGAATCAACGCAACGGCAAGTGCATCGCCCATAATTAACTGTGCAGTTGTACTGGTTGTTGGGGCGAGATTGTTGGGGCAAGCTTCGCGGTCAATGGTAGTATTGAGGATAAAATCCGAAAGTTGAGCCAATCGGCTGTTGGTATTTCCTACCAGTGCAACCAATGTATTATTGAATCGCTTTACCAAAGGGGCTAGTGCGATAATTTCTGGCGTAGTTCCACTTTTGGAAATCGCAATTACCACATCGTTTTGTTGGATCATGCCTAAATCGCCATGGATGGCATCGGCGGCATGCATAAAAAGTGCGGGCTGACCGGTGCTATTGAGGGTGGCGACAATTTTTTGGGCAATGATGGCGCTTTTGCCAATGCCCGTAAAAATGGCACGACCTTGATTTGAAAGCAATAATTGAACTACAGAAACAAAGTCGTTATCGATGTAGTTTTTCAACGATTGCAATGAATCCAATTCATCGGTAATGGCTTGCACCGCGTATTTTTTGATCAAATCGGATGAATTTGAAGGGGACGACATCAATTTTTGTTGCAAATTAACCAAAAATATTAGCAGCGTTTGGAAAAATTGTAACGAGGGGGTGTGGGGATGAATAATTCTTTGTAAATTCACATATTGCTTTAGGGTAAAGCGATCATCATTTAAACATTGAGTAATTGAATTTATGCAAGCAGCGGCGACGGTCCCAATTTTGGAACCAAGGAAAGTATTGAAGGAGTTTTTTGGTTTTGATGGATTCAAGGGCAATCAAGAGGCGGTAGTCAACAGCGTATTGGCTGGTGAAGATTGTTTTGTGATTATGCCAACGGGTGCGGGAAAATCCATGTGTTATCAGTTACCAGCGATGATGATGGAGGGCACAGCCATTGTAATTTCTCCATTGATTGCTTTGATGAAAAACCAGGTCGACAACATTCGGGGGTTTGCTCAGAAAAGTTCACTGGCTCACTTCCTCAATAGCTCTTTGAGTAAGGCAGAATTGAATCAGGTGATTGAGGATATGTTGAGTGGTGAAACGAAGTTACTTTATGTGGCACCTGAGACATTGAAAAAGGACGAGACAATCGACCTATTAAAACAAGTTAAAATTTCTTTTGTGGCGGTGGATGAGGCGCATTGTATATCTGAGTGGGGTCACGATTTCCGTCCGGAATATCGCAGGATAAAGCAAATGGTGAAGGCCATTGATGATGTGCCGGTGATGGCACTAACAGCCACGGCAACACCCAAAGTGCAGCAGGATGTTCAGAAAAACCTGGGCATGATGTCGGCCAATCTTTTTAAGAGTTCATTTAATCGCCCGAATCTATTTTATCAAGTAAGACCGAAGGGCCGGAAGGACATCGTACATAAAGAAATCATTTCCTTCATTAAGGCAAGAAACAATAAGAGTGGCATCGTATACTGTCTTTCACGCAAGAAGGTGGAAGAGATCAGTGAGATGTTGAATATGAATGGTATCAAGGCGTTGCCATATCACGCGGGGTTGGAGTCAAAGGTTCGTGGTCATCATCAAGACGCATTTTTGATGGAAGATTGCAATGTGATTGTAGCTACCATTGCCTTTGGTATGGGCATCGATAAGCCGGATGTACGATTCGTGATTCATTATGATGTGCCTAAGAGTTTGGAAGGGTATTATCAAGAAACGGGTCGTGGTGGTAGAGATGGTATGCAGGGTGATTGTTTGTTGTTCTATAATCCATCGGACATTGAGAAGTTGGAGAAGTTCATGAAGGACAAGCCGGTGGCGGAGCAAGAGATTGGTAGTTTGTTGATTGCGGAAACTGCGGCGTTTGCTGAGAGTAGTCATTGCAGGCGTAAGATGCTTCTTCATTATTTTGGGGAGCATTTTCACGAAGAGGATTGCAAACAGATGTGCGATAACTGTGCTTCACCCAAACCAAAAGTGGAGGTTACGCAAGAATTGGTGGCAATGCTCAAAGCGATAGAAAGCCTAAAGAGCGAGTTGGGTATGAGTCACGTGGTAAACTTCTGTGTGGGCAAGCGATCTGATAGTGTCAGGGATTACGG
Source organism: Bacteroidota bacterium (assembly GCA_041178665.1). GTDB lineage: Bacteria > Bacteroidota > Bacteroidia > NS11-12g > UBA955 > UBA955. Next base: position 12,142 of record JBEGUW010000077.1, on the reverse strand, counting down.
CCATGACTTGTTATCAACCTTTGGCTTTGGCAAGGAAAAAGAAAGTTTGTTTTGGAAGTCGCTGATGCGCTTGGCATTGGTTCAAGGATACCTCAACAAGAATATCGAAAAATACGGTTTGATGAGTATTTCTGAGCAAGGCGAGGCATATATTAAGTCGCCTGTTTTTCATGAAATGGCGGTTGATTCGGAGTTTGACAGTGTGAAGGACGAGGATTACGACAACTTCAAAGCGGAAAGTGCTTGCGACGAAGAGTTGTTTGATCATTTGAAGGATTTACGACGTAAGGTTGCCAAGGAAAAGGGATTGCCACCGTATGTGATTTTCCAGGATCCGAGTTTGGAAGATATGGCCACCAAATATCCTATGACGATTGATGAGTTGGTCAATATCAACGGGGTTGGAAAGAACAAGGCACAGAAGTTTGGAGAACCATTTGTAGCGTATATTACTGAGTTTGTAAAGGCGAATGATATCGAACGAACCCAGGATATCGTGTTAAAAGGAAATTCTGATAAGTCGGCTAAGCGGGTGAATATTATTTTGAATATTGATAAAAAGGTTGATTTGCCTGATATCGCCAAGCAGTTGGGTGTTTCCTTTGAAGAGTTGATTCATGAATTGGATCAAATTGTGAATTCAGGGACCAAATTGAACTTGAGATATTTCTTAAATCAATTCATCGAAGAAGAATTGCAAGTGGAGGTGATGTCGTATTTTAAGACGGTGGATGTTGCCGATATGGAAGGCGCGAGTGGGTATTTTGATGGCGACTTCAGTATGGAAGAATTGGAACTTATGCACATCCAATTTTTGAGTGACGTAGGCAATTAAGCATTGAATTTATTTTTTGTGGTGCGTGTTATGTTATTTTGTAATGAATTATTGCGCACCCAGCATTGAAAGAGCAGCCATCCTTTGAGTTGATTTACAAAAAATTCCGTCCGGCGTTGATGGGATTTGCTATGTCGATTACCCGAAGTTTACCCGATGCGGAAGAGGTCGTAAACGATGTATTTGTGGGCATTTGGGAACGACATAGTGCAATGTTATCGGACCCTGGATTGAAGAGTTATTTGTTTCGTTCGGTGAAGAATCGTTGCTTGAATAACATCAATCGCCAGCGACTTCCTTTCGATGAAATGCCTGATGAAATGCCGGTGGCGAGTAAGGATCATGGGGCTTTGGATCAGCTGGAGGCCAAAGAAATGAGTGAAAGAATTACTTTAGAGATTGATAAGTTACCCACCAAGTGCAAGCAAGTCTTTTTGTTGAGTCGCATGCATGAGATGAGTTATAAAGAAATTGCCGAATTGATGGATATTTCTCCCAAAACGGTTGAAAATCAAATTGGAATTGCGCTTAAGTTTTTGCGCGAAAGTTTCCCAGGAAACTAGTTGGGGTTGATTACCCGATTGTATATCGCTTCGTATTGCAATAAAATTTCTGCCAGATCAAATTTATGCGCTTGTTGGAGGGCATTTTTTCTGAATTTAGCCAGTAGGTCTGGGTCTTTAAGCAAGGTGACGGCGTTTTGGGCCATGTCGTTTACATCGCCAACATTTGACAAATAACCGGTGACACCATGGATATTCACTTCTGGAATTCCGCCCGCGTTTGAGCTGATTACAGGTACTTCACAGGCCATGGCTTCAAGGGCTGCCAATCCAAAACTTTCCGATTCACTAGGTAATATGAATAGGTCGCCGATGCTTAATATTTCTTCGATGGCTTCTTGTTTTCCAAGGAATGTCACCCAATCGCAGGTGTTAAATTCTCTTGAGACTTTTTCAATATGTGAGCGTTCAGGGCCATCGCCAATGAGTAGCAATTTTGCTGGGATTTCTTTGATGATTTGGGCAAACACGGCAATGACATCCTCAATTCGTTTAACTTTTCTGAAATTCGAGGTGTGAATGATGATTTTTTCACCATTTGGGGCAATCATTTGTTTGAAATGCTCTCGGGGTTTCTTGTTAAATCGACCAAAATCTATGAAGTTGGGGATCACATCTATATCGCGGTTGATTTTGAAGTGCTCATAGGTTTGTTTTCTGAGATCTTCGGAAACGGCCGTAACGGCATCGGACTGATTGATACTCCAACTGACAACATGTTCATAGGTCATTTCACGTCCAACAAGTGTGATATCGGTACCGTGAAGGGTTGTTACCACCGGAATTGTGATGCCCTGCTGAGCGAGTATTTGTTTTGCTACTAGTGCGGCAGAGGCGTGGGGAATCGCATAGTGTACGTGGAGGACATCTAAGTGGGCACTTTGAACGATATCTACCATTTTTCCGGCCAGTGCTGTTTCGTAAGGGGCGTATTCGAACAAGGGGTATTTGGCGATATTGACTTCATGATAGAAAACATTTTCGCTAAAGAAGTCTAATCGAGCGGGTTGGTTGTAGCTAATAAAATGCACTTCATGACCTTTCACTGCCAGGGCTTTACCCAATTCCGTGGCCAATACACCGCTTCCACCAAAGGTGGGATAACATACAATTCCTATTCGCATTATTTAAGTAACAAAGTTCCGCAAAAAATGTAGGTTTGCGATGTTAAATAAGTGATAAATATCTATGGAGGTTTATAGCGACGAGTATTTCATGACGAGGGCCTTAGATTTGGCGATGCAAGCGTTTGAAGAGCAAGAAGTTCCAATTGGGGCGGTTGTGGTTCACAACAATAAAATTATTGGAAAGGGCTATAATCAAACCGAGAAGTTACAAGATGTAACTGCGCATGCCGAAATGTTGGCGATTACGGCGGCTAGCAATGCGGTAAATGGTAAATATTTGGATGAGTGTACTCTGTACGTCACCATCGAACCTTGTTTGATGTGTGCTGGAGCCATTCAATGGTCGAGGTTTTCGCGGATCGTTTTTGGTGCGGGTGAACCCAAATTTGGCTTTGAAAGAATTGACAAAGGCATGTTGGGTAAAACTGAAGTTGTAGGTGGGGTGCTGTCGGAAGAGTGTAGCGAAGTGATGAAGCGGTTTTTTCGTGAACGGCGCAAGAAAAATAATTAGGGGAGTTTTTCGTAGCAACCCAAATCAGGCTGGGATTTTCGGGTTTTTCCAAGTAGATCAATGGTCACTGGAGTACCGAAGGTTCCAGCTTTTTTGTATCCAAAGGCGGTGGAATCCGTTTGATAATTTCCTCTTTGCACATCAACAAAGCCTGTGGTCTTATTAAAGAAATTGGGGTATGTGATGATTGATTTGGGGTTGAGCGATTTTAGCATGTTGTTTTCGAGACGGATATTGAAAACGTTTAGAGTGGTTTGGTCGAACTGCAATTCTTCTTTGAGCGGACCGTCTACGATACAATTATTAACGGATAAATTTAGTGGTGCGTGGTTGAGTAATTTTCCATTGCCATCTCGCAAGGTATTGGTTGCGGCAAAGTGACCATCGGTGCGTGAAGAGAAACCGGAATATTCTGAAAATGTGCAGTGATTAAACGCATAATTTCCTCCAAGGAGGGCTAGAAAGCTATAGCTGCCTGCATCGGCGAACAAACAGTTTGTTGCTTGGATATCGGCTGTGATTCCGGCCAAGCTTGCTTGGCCGGAATATTGAACGCGCGTATTTGAAATTTTTAGTCCCGTACTTCCATTTACAGGCAAAGAATCAACGCGTAACCCAATTGTAGCATTGGTAATATCTGCATATTGGATGCTGTTATTAACACTACCCACAAGGATATGAATACCACCCCATTGGTTGGGAAGAAACTGCGGGTCCCAAACGGGTTTGTCGCCCCGAATTGAAACGCGTTGTGCAGCAGTCCCCTGAATATCCAGCGTTCCGGCAATATAAATTTTAGTTTGAGCCGATGCAAAAAGTTGAACTCCAGGTTTGATAGTTAGCGTTGCCCCTTGATCCACTCCCATGTAACCCAAAATTACCGTGGGTTTTTGATTGTCTGAAAGGGTAATATTACTTTCAAAAATGGTGTCCCTAAAATAATGCGCATCCCATCCGTAAGCCGCCAATTTAACATTGCTTCGATGTCCGCCCACACTGGATATAATTGAGTCCATCACCAATAAAGGTTGGGTATTGTTATTGGCTTCAAGTTTGCATTGCACAAAAACAAAGACCGAATCCGATGCACCAATTTCTATGTCGTTAATTTGGGTTCCGGAAATCCCATCAATACTCATTCGATAAGCGGAATTGGCACCGCCACCCAATTGGAAATTTGCATTAACAGGCAGTTTTTCTGGGTTTTTGATGCTAAAAATCTGTGTCACCGATATGGGATAGGTCGACCCTGGAACCCTCGTAAAAACTGTATCGAACCAAACTGTATCAGCGGAATATTTAAGGCTGTTTTTTGACGTGAAAAAATCGTTGTTGTTTCGGCAACTCGATAAAAACGCCATCGCTAAAACAAGGATCAACGCAGCTACCATGCCGTTGAGTTTCCCCATGATTTGATATGTTGCGTTTTTGTTTTGCATTCGTTTATTCGAAGATATCCTCGTTGTTTAGAATACCCAAATAACTTTGATAGCGCTCATCGGCAATGTCGCCCTTTTCCAAGGCTTCAAGCACAGCGCATTCGGGTTCGTGGGTGTGAAGACAATCGTTGAATTTGCATTTGGATAAATAAGGACGCATTTCGGGGAAATATTGAGAAATTTCTGTGGGTTCAAAATCCACGACACCAAAATCTCTAATCCCTGGCGTATCAATAATCTGCGTACTGTCTGCAAGGGTAAACATCTCAGCAAAAGTCGTTGTATGTCGGCCCTTGGCATGATGGTCTGAAATTCTACCGACTTTGGCATTTGCTCCAGGGAATACCGCGTTGAGCAAAGTGCTTTTACCCACTCCAGAATGCCCTGCGAGCAACCATCGCTTTCCCTTGAGCATCGCGGAAAATGCCTCTAGTGCTTTGCCTTCCGTGGCCGAACCCAAGAGCACGCTGACATTGGCATTGCGGTAAATGTGCTTGATATCGTCTACTACCTCTTCGCCCCGTTCGCCCAACAAATCCATTTTATTAAAAAAGACCATCGCGGGCACGTGATAGGCCTCACAGGTAAGGATAAATCGATCAATAAAGCCCAAACTTGTTCTTGGCGATGTTAGGCTTGCAATAAGGGCGGCACCATCTAAGTTGGTGGCTAAAATTTGACGGCGGGAACTCAATTTATTTGCCCGTCGGATTAGGTAATTATTTCGGTGATAAACCTTTGAAATGGATGCTGTATCTGCATAGTTTTGGTCCTCCATTAACTCTACTCGATCTCCAACAGCCACAGGATTGCTCGTATCGAGGTCGTTCAAACGCATCTTGCCGCGCGTTCTCGCCATCCAGACCTTTCCATCGTCTGTAAGTACTTGATACCAGCTGCCAGTGGATTTGGTGACCGTCCCCTCCATTAGAAAATGGCTTCGCAGATTTTTTTGGTTTGGGTGCTTTTACCCATTGTATAAAAATGTAACACAGGGGCGCCATTTGCAATTAATTCTTTGCATTGTTCGATGGCCCATGCCACACCAATATCGGCGATTTGCTTATCATCCTTACAGTGGTCGATTTCATTGGTCAGAGCATAAGGAATGTCCATGTGAAATAACTTTGGCAGGATCGACAACTGTTTTCTTGTGGTAATGGGTTTGATGCCTGGGATGATGGGGACGGTGATTCCGGCGGAACGACAGCTATCGACAAAATTGAAATAATGTTGATTGTTGAAGAACATCTGCGTAACCAAGAATTTGGCACCGGCATCCACTTTTCTCTTTAGGTATTTGAGGTCCGACTCCATATTTGGCGCATCGGCATGCTTTTCAGGATAACAGGCGGCACCGGTACAGAAATTAGACTCATTGGAATTACTGATTTCTTCATCCAAGTATATTCCGGCGTTCATATTTTGAATCTGATGAATCAAATCCAAAGCGTTTTTACTTCCATTGATTTCAGGCTCAAAGTGCGAATCACCCTTGCGATTGTCGCCTCGCAACGCCAAAATATTATCGATACCCAAAAAGCTCAACTCGATTAACGCATTTTCAGTGTCTTCTTTGCTAAACCCACCACAAATTAGGTGAGGTACGGCATCAATTTTATAGTGGTTTTGTAGCGCCGCACAAATGGCAACGGTTCCAGGTCGCTTTTTGGTTGAAATACGATCATAACTACCATCGGCACGTTTTTTTAATACGTAATCCTCTCTATGATAAGTAACATCAATAAACGATGGCTGAAACTCCATCAACGGGTCTATGCTGGCAAAAAGTTCTTTGATGCTTGCACCTTTTAAAGGGGGCAGAATTTCGAATGAAAATAGCGCTTTTTCTGCTCCAGAGATATGTTCGGTAATTTTCATGACTTATTGGAATGAGATAGGCATTGTGAGGGTTTCTGTGCCGCGGAGTACAACTACTTTGTAAGGATTTTCTGGGTTGATTTTTCCCAAACCTACCATATAGTCTTCGATGCCGTTTACTGGCATATCGCCCAGCATCATAATGATATCGCCTTTTTGAAGTCCGGCTTTCTGAGCGGGTTTGCCATCGGTTACGCCATCAATGCGCATGCCTTTTCCGCTGTAACTATAATCAGGCATCACACCCAAGGTCACTTTGAATTTGGTTCTTCCCGCCGTTGCGTCTTGTGTTTTAGTAAAAGCCAATTTGCCGCGTTTGTTATTGAGGGAGATAAGCTGTTCCATTACGTTAAGGCTGTTTGACATACCAACATAATTGATGAGATTCTCATCGTCGCTGGGTTTGTGGTAATCCTCATGCTGTCCGCTGAAGAAGTGCACCACGGGAATGTTTTCGATATAGAACGATGCGTGATCGCTTGGTCCTAGACCGCTCTTTGTTGTGATAATTCTGATTTGATTGGTATCGGTTTTGATCATCGAGATGGCCTTTTCGAACTGCGGAGAAGTACCAACACCATTGAGCGTGAGCACTTTTTTGGTAGTGTCGATTCTGCCTAGCATGTCGATGTTAATCACATAATTGATTTTCCCCAATTTGCCATTGTTATTCCCTGTAAGGTTCATTGGAGGGTTTTGCGTGAAAAACTTAGATCCCAAAAGTCCCAATTCTTCACCGCTGAATGCGATAAATAGGTAATTGTTTTTCTTGTATTTGCCGCCTTTTAAAGTTCTTGCCATCTCTAACATGGCTGCCACTCCGGAAGCATTATCATCGGCTCCGTTATGAATTTCTGCTTTGCCGGTATATCTGCTGTTTTCGTATTCGTTGATACCTATGTGGTCGTGGTGTGCACAAACTACGATGGTATTTTTCTTGCGGTTATTGCGGAAAGCGTAGACGTTGTGTCCTTGGTCTTTCAATACATAAATGTTGCTAATCAGGGTTATGGGTGCCACTGGGAATAGACCCGTTTGATTGCAAAAGAAAACTGGGATACTCAAGGTTTTCTCGTCGCGTTTCAGGTTACCGCTTGGGGCAATAAAACTACTGTAGGGTTTGATGAAAATGATTCCAACAGCACCGCGTTTGGTGGCTTCTGCGATTTTGTTAGGAATTTCCGCGACCTCTGAAAGTTCACTTTTGGGGTTTTCTTGCATCCCTGGGAAACCCAATCGAATCAAAGCAATCTTCCCTTTGATGTCGAAAACGTAATCGTCTCTTTTGGTTTTTTCCTGAACCAATCCATAACCACAATCAACCCAAGGAGCGGTGACGCTGTCTAGGTTTGCACTTTGCGACAGTGGATAGAATTCACTGAAAAGTGTGAGTTTTCTGATAACGGTATCGATGCCCGGTGCGCGAACGCCAAAAAGACATTTGTTGCTTGCCAAACGCAATTTTACGAATTCAAATTCTTGGGTTTGGGGCTGAAGCTTAGCCGCAATAAATTGTTGCTTAATGTATTCAGCACTCATCAATTCGCCCGGTGACCCGGTTTGACGGCCTTGAAGTTCATCACTTGCCAAGTAACTAATGTCTTTTTTTAATCGCTCAGCTCTTGTCGCGGGGACTTGCTGGGCTTGGGCTATGGTGGCACTGCAAAGGGCAATAATTGATAATGATATTAATCTCATGAATATAGTTCTAAAAGGGTTTTTACTAAAATGAAAGCAGAAAGTAGTGCAAATATAACACGGAGCCAAACAACGGGTACTTTGGTTGCGATTTTCTGTCCAAGAGATGAGAAAAAAATCACACCAAGTAGCATCGGGATGAGCATAATCCATAAAAGGTACCCCGTTTGATAACTAGAAACTTGATGGGTGGGGGTGATACTGATATATTTTATCAAAGCAGAAATCGACAGGATTGGAACTATGGAAAGCGACAATGCTGTAGCGTTATGCATCGATTTCTTTAAGATAATGAGGAACAGGGGAACCATAATAATGCCGCCACCCAAGCCACTTAGGGCTACAATTGTACCGGCGAAAATACCCACCAGCATGGATGGCCAATCTTGAATCAAATTAAACTGATACGGCGTGCTTTGTTCGTCGATTTGGGGGTTGCCGTTGCCATCTTTTGGTCGGGACGATTTCGACTTGCCAAAAATCATATTGAGAATGCTCAAGCCTAAGAATCCCAAAAAGACGCCTTGAAAGACTTCCTTTTGATACCAGTCGCCGTCTTGAATGGCTTGGGTCATGAAGTAATTGCTAATGGCTCCAGGAATACCAATGGTTAGACTTTGTTTCCATTGCCAAGTTCCCATTTTGATTTGGCGGAAGGTCCCAGAAACGCCCGACATAAATACCAATGCAATGGAATTGGCCAAGGTAAATTTCACCATTTCTGCGCTGCTGATATCGTATTGATGCAGGTAGGAGGTGATCACAGGTATAAATAACATTCCACCGCCCACACCGAGTAAACCGGCCAACAGACCACCAAAGGAGCCCAAGAGCAAGAGCCACAAGAATTCTGAGCTCATCAAATCTGTTGCGATATTGATGGATGCCAAAGTGAATTCTGTTGATGCGTTTAACATATTTAAGGGGTGCAGTATTGATTTATTTTAACAAGGATTGATAGCGCATGGGTTCATGCAGTAATTGTGCTGCTTCTTTTGATTCCAAATCCAAGAGTAGCCACGCTGGATGAAAACGATTTTTCTTTAATTTTCTTTCCATCATGGCGCGATTTAATGCAAGTACGATGCTTGATTTTTGTTTGATCAAATCGGATTTTACTTTGGTATTTACCTGGTCTGAGTTGATTTTTAATCCTGAAATCTGCTGTAAAAACTGAGTGTCGGAGTACATCGATGCCATAGATTTATGGAGTTTCTCTTGCAACGTAGCCTGGCTTTTTTTGACGGCATATTGGGAGAACTGCGTATACTGTAGATCAGAAATGGCCTGAAACAATGTGTCGGGTAGTGAGTTGTATTGCTGATTTGCCCAATCGAAAATGATGTTTTCTTGTTCGAGCCACTTTAGTATTTCCAATCCTTGGTAGGGTTTCAAGGCCACATCGGGATCGATGCCACCGCCTTCATAAACGGTTCTTCCGCCTTGGGTTTTGAAAGCCTTTTTTTGCGCGGTCGACATCGTTTTTGCAACGCCATTTTCATCGCGATCGCCATATTGAAGTCGTTGAATACATCGCCCACTGGGAGTATAGTATTTGGCAACGGTGAGTTTCATTTGGGTTCTATAAGGCAAGCTCGCATAATTCTGCACCAACCCTTTTCCAAAACTTGTTTGGCCCATAATCACTGCGCGGTCCATGTCTTGTAGGCTGCCGCTCACGACTTCGGAGGCTGAGGCAGAATGCTCATTCACAAGCACAACAAGCGGCGTATTGGGCAAAAGGGCTTTGTTTGGTGTAATCCAGTTTTTTGGACCGGTTACGTTTTGACCTCTGAGGGTTACGATTGATCGATTTTCGCCCACAAAAAGTCCCACGATTTGAACCGCTTCGTTTAAGAGTCCACCGCCATTGTCGCGCAAGTCCAAAATCACCCCTTTCAACTCCGTTTTCTCCATCATCTTTTTGAGCGATGTTTCTATTTCATCGGCTGCGTGCTGACCAAATTCTTCGAGTTTTACGTAGGCAATATCCCCTTGATACATTCCGCTGAACGATACGCTGGCTGTTTTGATTGCCATCCGGGTGATTTGCTTTTTGATGCTTTTGCCTTCTCTATCAATTTCTATGGAGAACGATGTATTGGGTGCGCCTCGAACCATACTCAATAATTGGTCGGTTGACTTGTCTTTTAAGGAGATGCCATTGATGCTAGTGATGATATCACCGAGTCTAACGTCGGCGATGTTGAAGGCATAGCCTTCTTCAATGAAATTGACAACCGGGTAATGGTTCCGGAGCATGATTCTGCATCCCACGCCGCCATATTGACCTTGTTTTTCGATCAGGGCCTCTTCGGCTTGATATTCAGTAAAGAAATTGGTGTAGGGGTCCAGTGATTTAAGCATCGCATCGATGCCGGTTTTCATCAATTTCCCGGGCTCGATTTCATCGACGTAATTGGTGCCTAATTCTTTGTAGAGGGCAGTGAAGATTTCAATGTTTTTGGAATATTCAAATAGGTTGTCAACTACTTTATTCCCTTGGCTTAAGAAGAAAGCGCAGATGCAAAGTAAGAACCATTTGGGCAAGCGGATCACCATGAATCAAAGATACAAAAATCGCAGTGAGTAATAGGGTAAAGTAGTGCGTGAAATTAATTTGCAATCAACTTTCTTTACCAGAAGGGGACTCAAAAATTTCTAAATCAAATTGAGGAACAACCGCCAGCACATGATCAAAAATATCAGCTGCGATATTCTCGTGGTCGATCCACTGTTTGTCGCGGGTGAAACAATACAACTCTAGTGGCAATCCTTTTTCGCCGGGAGACAACTGCCTCACAAGGGCCACCAATTTCTTGTTCACCTTGGGATGTTGATCCACGTAGCGGTACATATACTCCCTAAAAATCCCAACGTTGGTTAGGTTTCTGCCATTGGCGAGAACCGTTTTGTCGATATTGTTTTTGCTATTGTATGCGTCGATATCCTCTTGTTTTTTGTCGATATAGTCCCGAATCAACGCAATTTTTTTATATCGCTCCAACATTTCAGGGGTACAGAATTGGATGGTAGAAATTTTGATATTGATGGCGCGTTTCATTCTCCGGCCTTGGCTTTCTTCCATGCCTCTCCAGTTTTTAAACGCATCGTTAATCAATGCATGGGTTGGGATTGTAGTGATGGTATTGTCCCAATTTTTGACTTTGATATTTGTAAGGTTAATTTCAATCACATGTCCGTCTGCACCGTATTTGGGTACCTCGATCCAATCGTCCATTCTAACGATATCGTTCCCGGAAATTTGAATGGAAGCTACCAATCCCAAAATGGTATCGCGGAAGGTTAGGATGACCAAGGCTGATAGGGCACCGAAAGCCGTTAGCAATGTCCACAGGGGTTTATCGGTGATGTTGCTGATTATAAATAGGATACCTACGGCGTAATTGATGATGTTTAGCAGTTGGGTATACGATCCGATGGGTTTGTCTTTGAAGTCCTCTGAATTGAGTAAAAACACTTTGATTGCTCTGAGCACCGCTTGCACAAAACGGATGATGGCGATGATGATATACGCATCGATTAGGTGTTGTAAAATATTGACCCAATCCGAGTTTTCGTTGAATATAAAAAGGAGACCTTTTTTGGCAACGAGGGCGGGAACGACGTGTGCGAGATAGATAAATACCCGCATTTCAACCAGAATATCGTCGTAGGTGTTATTGGATTTTTTTGCATACCGAGCCACCACTGTGAGGATGACTTTTCTAGAAACAAAATCGGCGATTGCTATTAGGACAACGAGTCCGATCGTTAAAACGAGGGGGTGTAAAATTTCACATGATTCGGCGGTGGCTCCGGCTTTTTGGAGTTGATGCATCAACCATTGTGAAAACTGAATTTTATAACTCATTGTAGCAAATATAAATTATCGATTTCGAATAAACAGTTATTCTTGCGACTCTTCTATTTTTCTCAGTAGTTTACTGGTTTGGCGTCGCTTCTAGGTGGTCCCGACAGGAATCGAACCTGTATCTAATGCTCCGGAGGCATTCGTAGTATCCATTCTACTACGGGACCATGTATTGTTGAGGCAATGGTATTAAATCGATACCGATTTGCAAAGA
>JBEGUW010000076.1:0-3690 GCA_041178665.1 Bacteroidota bacterium | reverse complement strand
TTGATATTGCCGACAAAGGACTCAACCAATTGGTGAGTTTTGTTGACAAGGAATCAGAACAAAAACTTATGGACGGGTTATCGGCGATTTTGCCCGGTTCCTGTTTCATTGGCGAAGAATATAATCCCGATTCGGTTTTGGGTGACGAGCCCACTTGGATCATCGATCCGTTGGATGGAACAACCAATTTTTTGCATGGGTTACCCGTCTTTGCGGTGAGCGTGGCCCTGTGGGATGCTGGTTCTGCTCAATTGGGTGTGGTTCATGCCCCGGCGATGCAAGAAACTTTCACTGCGGTTCGCGGTGGTGGTGCCTATTTGAATGGCAAGGTTTTGCAACTCAACGGGGAGTTGAATTTGTCGCAATCTCTCATTGCTACCGGTTTTCCTTACTACGATTTTGAAAAAATGACACCCTATTTGGAGTTGCTTTCCGATTTGATGCGGAGCACTCATGGATTGCGGAGAATGGGTTCGGCCGCCATCGATTTGGCTTACATGGCAGCTGGACGTTTTGATGCTTTTTACGAAATGGGTTTGGCCCCGTGGGATGTCGCTGCCGGCGTATTGTTGGTTGAAGAAGCCGGCGGATTTGTATCGAACTTTACCGGAGGACCTTCGGTTTTGTTCAAGCGTGAAATAATTGCAGCCCATCCGGCCTTGGCGAAAGAGTTTTTGCAGCGGGTGTCTGATAAATTGGCCTAGGGTAAACTCGGTTTGGTATCGCCCAAAATCGAGCCTAAATTGCAAGCAGCGAATTGGAATTATTATTATCGATAGGGAAAGGAATTTGGTATGGCTTTTTGATAGGCATACTGAGTTTTGGGCCTTCTTTTTTTACGCTGATACATACGGGGATTCAAGGTGGGAAACGACAAGGGAGGCATGTGGCACTCGGGATTTTCTTGAGTGAATTGTTTGTCGCTCTGCTCTGCTTCTTTGGTTTGTCGCACTATTTTATGGCCCCCATGTTCAAGTTGGTTTTTACCGGGTTGGCTGCCGTAGCGATTTTATATCTGGGCCTAACGGCTATTTTTAGTAAAAATCACAAAATTCCTGAAATTACGGTCAAAGGAAGTAGTTCGGTGTATCGGGGCTTTTTCATGAATATTATCAACCCCTTTGTGATGCTGCTTTGGGTGAGCGTAATTGCCACATTGAGTGTGGGTTACGAAGGAGATTCTCTTCACGATCGCTTGCCAATTTTGGTGGAATTGATTACCATTTTATGTACATTACTGTGTTTGGATTTGGGCAAAGTGTATTTAAGTCATTACATCGGCCGCAAGCTCAGCGAAAGAGTTTATGCATTGGTGAATCGTTATTTTGGTGTGATATTGTCGGGTATCGGTTTGTATTTTGCTTATCATTTCGTACTCTTGTTAACGACTTGGATTCAGGCGACTAGGCCACACTGATTTTGTGAATAGGGGGATGAATTCTCGTCGATTTTTATAGCCATGGCACTCCCTCTAATCAATATCAATTTTTTGCTAAATATTGTTTTGGCGTTGATTATGTTTGGGTTGGGATTGTCGTTGAAGAAGGAGGATTTTCAGCAACTTTTTGATCAGCCGAAGAGTTTAGCCATCGGATTGTTCGCGCAGATGGTTATTTTACCTTTTGTTGCTGCTTTCATTGTGATGCAGAGTCCTTTGCCGCCCGAAATGAAGGTGGGAATCATGATTCTGAGTTTGTGTCCAGGAGGTATTACATCCAATTTAGTTAGTTATTTTGTGAAGGGAAATGTGGCATTGGCTGTTTCTCTAACTGTCAGTAATGCTTTGCTATCGCTGATTTCTATACCCCTGGTTGTGAATTTGTGTCTCCGATATTTCATGAAGGATGGGGGTGCTGAGGTGGTCTATTTGCCTTTTTGGAATACGCTATTCGAGATTTTTTTGGTCACGATTATTCCTGCGTTGTTGGGAATGTCGGCCAAACGAAAGTTTGGCCGCAGTGTTACCCGAATTAGCAAATGGGTAAATATCATTTTGCCCTTACTGTTATTCTGCGTGTTCGGATTCAAATTTCTAGCAGGAAGTCAGCATGGCGGAACGGATATGTCTTCGGCGGATATTTGGCTATTGACCCCTTATGTGGTTTCGCTCAATATTTTATCGATGCTGGTGGGATTCATCGTGGGTATACCCTTGAATTTGAGTTATCGAAATCGCATCACCATTGCCATTGAGGTGGGGTTGCACAATACGGCTTTGGCGCTAATTATTGCGGGCGAAAAGTTGCATAACTCGAGCATGGAGAAGCCTGCGCTGGTGTATGCGTTGTACTCGTTTTTTGTGACGTTTACTGTGGCGTACTTACTCGTTTTGATTCGAGAGAAAGTGCTGAAAAAAAGCCTCGACCTCAACAATGACTGATTGAGGGACTAGATGGTCGATCGGTTTTTGATTGGCTAAGAGGTCTCTAATTTCCGTGGCCGAAATATGCAGAAGTGGCGCATCGTACCATGTGGCTCCAAAAGGGATCGGTTCTTGGGGTTTGGGGTAGCCGGGCCTTGCATAAACATGAAGCGGGCAAATTTTTGCAAGTTCTTCCGCGTGATTCCATGAATGAAAACTTTGCAAGTTATCGGCGCCCATGATCAATGAAAATTGATGCTGACGGAACTCTTGGTATAGGTGCGTCACTGTGCGATGCGTAAAGCTTGGTGTTCCCAAATGAAACTCAACATCACTGCATTCTAATCCCTTTTCTCCCTCAATTGCTTTTTGCACCCAACTCAGTCGTAGGTCGGCAGGTACCAAAGTTTCTTCCGATTTGTGAGGATTTAGCGGCGATGGAATCATCCAAATGGCATCAAACTTTCCCAACATATAGAAGTAATGAGCCACTTGTAGGTGACCAAAATGGATGGGGTTGAACGAGCCAAAATAGAGTCCAATGCGCATACTATCGCTCTTTATTTTTGGATGAATTCACTGACCAATTTTTCGCAGGTTGCGAAAGTTTCTTCTAGGATGTCGTTCACCACTACCGTATCATACTGGGATTCAAAACTGAGTTCATAGTTCGCTTTTGCGATGCGTTCTTGGAGTTGGTGTTCTACTTCGGTGCTTCGTTTGGTTAGGCGTTCCATGAGGACATCTACGCTCGGGGGTCTTAGGAATACAGCGAGCGCTTGATCGCCAAATTTGCGTTTTAGGTTGAGGCCGCCTTTTACATCGACGTCAAAAACGACGGCTTTGCCTTCTGCCCAGATCTTTTTTACTTCAGACCAGAGGGTACCATAAAGAATTCCGGCATAAACTTCCTCGTGTTCTAGAAATTGGTTATTGGCGACGTTTTGATTGAAGTCGTCCAGGGTTAAGAAATGATATTCCGTACCATCCGTTTCGCCGGGTCTTGGGCTACGGGTTGTGGCGCTTACGGAAAACGCCAGTTGATTGCTCATGACTTGCAGCAGGTGTTTTACCACTGTGGTTTTCCCTGAGCCAGAGGGGGCAGAAAAGATGATGAGTTTTTCCAATTGATTAGAGAAATATCTTCCGTCGGTAAAGGTCGGTATTTTATTGGATAATCTCCAAACGGGATCCGGTTTGAACGGAATGATTTGTGACAATTACAACACAAGAATTTCTTTTTGCAAAATTCGCAGAATTTTCAAAAGTCTTTGGGGGTAGACACAACTTTTTGGGTTTTACACAAATGTGTCATTTTTTTTTGTGTT
>JBEGUW010000075.1:0-3473 GCA_041178665.1 Bacteroidota bacterium | reverse complement strand
TAAGAGGCGAATCTAACTACGCCATGGCTGCCTAATCGGAATGATTAAGTAATTGCCATCTACCCCGAATGTCTCTATCTGAGCCGATGTTCGTCAGGGGTAGTCGACCCGCTCAGGTATGACCCTCACCCATCAACGCAGGGGCTCATTACAAAGTTGGTTAAGGAATCACGTTGGCCAGGGTAGAGCCGGCCGATTCTCGAAAATTAATCTCACCCTAAACATGTAGAAAGCGCTAGTAGTCGCATAGCCGGACGGGGGTTCGATTCCCCCCAATTCCACTTTTTAGACACTTAACCCATTGATTTTCAATGGGTTTGTTTTTTTCAACAACAATTTTTCACACAGAATTCCAACAAATCGGAGGTTCCCCAAATCCAGCGATTTGTTTTATTATTTACCGAGTCCGTATTTGTCCACCGCTGGTTGTCCCCAAATATTGTCTTTAACTCTGTAAATTGTTACACAGTCTGTCAATTGACTACAAATAGAATCAACTTTTCCCCAAGCAAAATTACAAGTCCCTACTTGTTTCCCGTCTTTGTCGTAAACCTCATTACTAGCGTCAAAAGCATTTTGTTCCGCACAATAAACAGTTTGACCATTCAATTTGCACTCGCTAATTTCTCCTTTTTTGTAGGTCTTGTAAAGTTTATTTAGAGTCTTTTTGTTTTCAAAGTTGTCTTTTTTGCAACTAAAAAATCCAATTGACAATATCAATGTCATTGTAAAGATTGTCAAAAATTTGATCTGTTGTTTCATCTTGTTGGTCTTTTTAAAACGCCCAATAATTCGTTTACAAACGAAACTAATTCATAAATACTCGAAAAGCAATAACTTTTTGAAAATCTGAAACTCATCTCTAGAAACACGTTTCAATAGCAGTAAATGATTTTATGGTTCCTATCAAATAAATCTTTATACATCAAAGTACTGATTCACGACTTGAATACTTCAACAAACTGAAGTACACCACCACCTTTCGTAGTTTAAATCATCAGTAAAACACCATTGATAGTAAACGCGTTATCATACGCACCCCCTTGATTGAGTATTTCCTCATTCTCTACCCAAACCAAAACGGGAATTCCACCCAAAAACGGTATTTTTATATTTAATTGATTAAATTCGTACAACTTCGGTTATAGAAAATCTGTCTATCGCTCGTAACAAATTAAAAATGATGAGAGTCCTGAGCTACATATTGACCTTTTTCGCCATCATCGCGAATATCAATACGCTCAATGCTCAATCAGATTTTAGTGCCTCCAATCGCAAAGGTTGTGCACCCCTAACCGTTCAATTTTCCGATCTCTCCACAGGTTCTATCGTTTCCTGGTCCTGGGACCTAGGCAATGGAAACCTCAGTAATCTCAAAAACCCGTCTGCCAGTTATACTACACCGGGGAAATACACCGTGAAACTAACGGTCACCGACGCGTCCGGAAACAAATTCTCCGCCACCAAAACGCAATTTGTCGTCGCCTTCAAATCACCCACCGCCGATTTCTCCGGTAGTCCAAGAACCATTTGTCAAGGCGAATCAGTGAACTTCTCAGACAAATCCACCCCCGGTGATACCACCATCACCAAGTATACTTGGGACATGAACGATGGAACCGTAATTACCGGATCAGCCAACCCAACACACTCTTTTAAAAGTGCCGGCACGTTTCCCATTTCTTATTCTGTGCAAGATGCCAATGGTTGTGTTTCTAAAACCGTTAAACCCGCCTACATCCTTGTAAATCCGAAGCCCACAGCCGATTTCACCACTGATTTTGGTATCGATTGCAAAGCACCATCCATTATCACCTTTACCGATAGGAGCAAAGGCAAAGGCCTAACCGGCAAATGGTCGTTCGGCGATGGCAATGAAAAAACCCTTACGGCGGGCGCAAGCATCAGTCATCAATATAACTATCTGGGGAAATACAACGTAAAACTCGTTGTGAAAGACTCTAACGGATGCATGGATTCCGTCATCAGAAATGCAGCAGTAATACTAGAACCTTTCACGGCCAACTTTACTTCAGACAAACAAGCATTCTGCGGCAGCGGTACCGTAAACTTCACCAATACCAGCTCGCCACAAACCGGCGTTAACTCATCATGGGACTTTGGCGATGGCACAACATCTAATCGCGCATTCCCAACCAAAACCTACAACCAACCGGGCAAATACACCGTTACATTAACCATTCAATCGATGTTTCGAAATTGCTCGGCAACGATTACCAAAAAGCAACACATCACCATTCACCCATCGCCAAAAGGAAAAATACACCTGAGTGATTCCGCCCCATGTAAAGTGCCTTTTACCGTTTATGCCACCTACATCGATACGGCTGGCTATAAAAACATTACTTGGCGCGTATCCACCAACAACGGCAAAAACCGCATTCTAGGAAGTAGTAACCCCATGCGAATCGATGGCAACAACTATGGGCGATACCTAATTTCTGCCGTGGTAGAAAATAAAGAAGGCTGCATAGACACCATTGAATTTCGATACCTAGAGCCAGTCCTCATCAATGTGAAAGTGGAAGGCCGACGATGGGGTTGCGCGCCTCTGAAAGCATCCGTAAAAGCAAACATCCATTCCAATCACACCATAAAATCCGTGGTATGGGAATTTCACGATGGCGATATTAGAACCGAGCTTGAAGTCGAAAAAATCTTTCCTGATACCGGTGTTTTTGATGCCAAAATAACCGTTTGTGCCACAAAAAATTGCTGTGTGGTCACGCCCTTTAAAGTCCATGTTGGTATGAAAGTAAACCCAGCCTTCTACACCAAACCAAATGGCGAAATCTGTAACAATACAGACAAAATACTATTCCTCAACGCAACACAACACCCCGGCTTTGTCATTGATAGCTTTATTTGGGATTTCGACGAAACAGACGGAATTCAAAAGACCTTATTTACTCCGCCTTGGTCGGTAAGTAAAAAACCCTACGAGAAAACAGACATTTGGCATCGGTACGATAGAGATACAGGTTGGGTGAGCCCAAGTTTATATGCTTATCACCATGGGTGTGAGTCCTTGATAACAAATCGTGACTCCATCAAAATCAAAGCCGCCTTCGCCAAAATTGGGTATTTTATCAATATGTGCGATTCCAATGCATTAATGCTGTTTAACAAATCCAATTTGTACACGCGTTTTGAGTGGATCATCGACAATATAAAGTACACAACAGATACGGTTACACTATCGGCCAAATCTACCCACAATGTAAAACTGAGAATTTGGGACGATTCTACCGGCTGCGCAGATACCACGGTGTGGATGTTTCTGCCCGATCTCTATACTCTCCCTAGCATCGAAGAATTGGGATCCGATCTATGCGAACCAGGATATGTTCGACTTCGTGTTCAAAACGGACCAAAAGACAATGAATGGGTGGTGAACGGTCAAGTGTTTGCAAAAAACCGAAACTATGTAGAAATTCCTTTCGATACAGCTG
>JBEGUW010000074.1:0-2812 GCA_041178665.1 Bacteroidota bacterium | reverse complement strand
CCAATGGTCTCTTTGCTTTCCCTGTAAGGTGCCCAGATCGACTCATCAATGGGCGTAAAATATGCATCCAACATGTATCACGAAAATCGCGATGTCAAGAGCGAATCACAAATCAATGAATCCACATGACTAGTATAATGGAATGAAAAAGAGATGCCCTAGCGATTTGAATTCGCGTTTAGTCTATGGCTATGGTGTGATTGTCATTTCTTCCCAATCAAAGGAACCCAAAGTACCCACGGCACCATTACTCCAATTGGAATATAGTAAGATTGGCTCAGCGAAAGGATTTCCGGTGTCTTCAAAAAACTTATTGTACGACTCCGCATATCCTTTGTCGAACACCCAAAAAGTACCCTCAGCTCCATTGAACTTCATTGGATCAATCGCCGATCCACCACCCATGCCGCCGCCACCCTGCAACCACATTCTCTCCTGATAAAAGAATCGTAAAGTGTCTGATCCAATTCCTTCTTCCACACCCGAACCCTTGAAATACATTGTGTTGCCGTAAAAATCTCCTTGGCCATCTTCAAGTACAATATCAAACTGGGGGGAATAGTAAAATCCTTTGCGAGTATTGCCCGTTTTCAATTCCACATTGACAGACACCTGTTGACCAAATTGCTGGTTTTGTTCAAGCTTACCCACACTAAATTTCCCCAATTGAAGATCCGTTGGACCCAACTCAGGGGGTATCTGAGTAGAGGCTGAATAACTTCTGCCATCAGCCAAAACTACATCCACTCGGTATTGATGATCGTTCAAAATAGGCATCTTATTTTTGCCAACCCGATATACAAAATCCACTCTATTAAACGGCAAAACCACTGAGGTACCCGCAGTTAAATCCGAAACCGTGACTTTGGCATCAGAATAATAGGAAACCGTATCACTTTGAACACCAAAATAGGGTATGGTAAAACCCAATTGAACGCTTACATTGGCATTCCGGGGCGATAAATAACAAATGATTGAAGTTCGCTTACTGTACTCTGGTGGAGGGATTTTTGCGTCCTTTTCGATACAACTACCCAACCCCAAGAGCGAAATCAACGCCCCGAGCAACCAACCCAATTGTCCTTTCCCCACGATATATTTTAAAACAGTGTTCATCAGATTAACAATTAACGAAATTTATAAGTCCAACTTAATGATGGAATAAAAGGAAACAATGTGACCTGCTTCAACGACCTTGAAATCAGAATTCCTCTATCTGAATATTTGCCCTGCCCATAGTAAAAGAACGGGTTAAATCGATTGTAAACATTGTATACGCTAAACTCCCAAGTCTTGATTCCATGTGCCTTCTCCTTCTTAAACTGCAAACCGATATCCATACGATGATAGGCCGCCATCCTAAAGCTATTCCGCTTACCATAGTCGATCATTTCATTGTTGAACGCTTGATTGCTCGGGTCCCAAATCTGTGGCATCGTAGAAGGATAATGTCCCGTACCACGCAAATATCCCTGGGGCATCGTAATCGCATTTCCAGTTCCATAAACCCACGTCATACTAGCCGTAAATAACTTACTCAATCGATAGATACAAACCACCGAAGCGTCATGACGTCGATCGTATTTTGCATAGTATTTCACTCCATTGTTTACAGCATCAAATTGCAATTGCGTCCAGCTCAAAGTGTATCCAATCCAACCACTCAACTTACCCACCTGCTTTTGTAAAAATACCTCAGTACCATAACTCCAACCCTTACCCGAAGTAACCTGACTCTCCCAAGCTTTGTTATTCACCGAAACCGAGGGGTCAAAGAAATCATCTTGTAGCAAAAAAGACGCCCCCTCTTTGTAAGTAATCACGTGATTCATCGTCTTATAATATCCTTCCAAACTCAGTGAAAAACCCTTCTTGAAATCTTTCGCGATACCCGTTGCCCACTGCTGACTTTGCATCGGCTTAACGTTGGTAGTGGCCGGTACCCAAAGATCTGTAGGTAAGCCAATGCCAGTGCTACTCAACAAGTGAATGTATTGGTTCATCAAGGCATAGCTGCCCTTTAGGGCGATGTCTTTTCGCAGATTATAGGCAACCGACATACGAGGTTCAGGTTTTAGATATTGCGTTTTATCTACCACATAATGACTGACCCTTAAGCCAGGATAGAAGTTCCATTTACCCTCACGCCATTGGTCCTCCACATAAATCCCAGATTCATAGGTATTAATAACCGAAATTTTGCGATCAAAATTGAAATTGCTACCCACTTTTAATACCACAGCGCTAGGACTAAATTGATGGTTAATTGTTGAGAAGCCGGTCCTCACCATGTGCTTTGGATTGGGCCGATAGTCCAAATCATATTTCACACCATAATCGTTGATATCGCTTTTATAATTCAACTCAAAGGCATCTGAATTGGCATCCTTTTGTAGTACATTGATAGATAAATCATAATGACTGTAGATGGCCGATGCATTGGCAAACATTTTGGGATTGATTTGGTGATTCCATCGTGCCGTTAACGTGCGATTTCCCCAACCAAAATTGGTTTTAAACTTGGTGTCGGCGGTATTTTCGCTGAAATAAAACTTATCACGACCAAAATATCCCGAAACGTATAACTTGTCTTTTTCCGACAAAATATAGTTGGCTTTGGCATTGAAATCGTAGAAAAAATAACCCGCATTGGCACCTTCCGTGGCCGCCATAATCAAGGGCTGAGCCAAGGCATCCAAATAGGTTCTTCGACCTGAAATCATAAATGAACTTTTTCCTTTTACGATCGGACCTTCAAAAACAGCTCTCGAACTGATCAACCCAATTCCCACTTCCCCCGCAAATTTCTTAT
>JBEGUW010000073.1:0-6424 GCA_041178665.1 Bacteroidota bacterium | reverse complement strand
TGTTTACACGTGTCCACAAATCAATTACTTGGTTGTAACGCTCGTTGTTGGTAATGAAACCCATATCGGCATTCGATTGAATTTCCAATACTTCTTCCATTGCCTTGCTCACCAACTGTTCTTTCTCAACAGGGATTTTTACATAGCTCAAGTTAAAGCTCAATCCGCCTTTAAATGCGTAGTGGAATCCTAAATTCTTGATATTATCCAAGAAATCTGCAGCCTTAGCAACACCGCTCAAACGAATGATGTTGGTAATGATATCGCGCAAATTCTTCTTCTTCAATAATTCGTTGATGTATCCAACCTCGCTAGGAACTACTTGGTTAAATAGGATACGACCAATGGTTGTGTCGATGATCTTTTCAACCAACTCGCCATTCTCCAATACGGTAGCCTTACATTTCACTTTTGAATGCAATTCGGCACGACCTTCATTGTAAGCGATGATGGCTTCTTCAGCACCATAGAACGACAAACCTTCACCTTTTACTGGGTGTTCGGCGGTTGCCTTACGCTCTTTGGTGATGTAGTACAATCCCAAGATCATATCCTGAGAAGGAACGGTAATAGGTGCACCATTTGCAGGGTTCAAAATGTTGTGCGATGCCAACATCAACAACTGAGCTTCTGCTACAGCTGCGTTGCCCAAAGGCACGTGAACCGCCATCTGGTCACCATCAAAATCCGCGTTAAATCCAGAACAAACCAATGGGTGCAACTGAATAGCCTTGCCTTCAACCAACTTAGGCTGGAAAGCTTGGATACCCAATCTGTGAAGCGTAGGAGCACGGTTCAACAACACTGGATGACCTTTCAATATATTTTCCAAGATATCCCAAATCACCGGATCTTTTTTCTCTACGATTTTCTTCGCAGTTTTTACGGTTTTTACGATACCCCTTTCAATCAACTTGCGAATGATAAACGGCTTAAACAATTCCGCAGCCATGTTCTTTGGCAATCCACACTCATTCAATTTAAGTGTAGGACCTACAACGATTACAGAACGACCAGAATAGTCAACACGCTTACCCAACAAGTTCTGACGGAAACGACCTTGCTTACCTTTAAGCATATCGCTCAAAGATTTCAAAGGACGATTGCCTTCGCTCTTAACAGCGCTAGCACGACGGGTGTTATCCAACAATGAATCAACCGCTTCCTGCAACATACGCTTCTCGTTACGCAAGATCACCTCAGGGGCTTTGATCTCAACCAAACGCTTCAAACGGTTGTTACGGATAATTACACGGCGATACAAATCATTCAAATCTGAAGTCGCAAATCTTCCGCCTTCCAATGGCACCAATGGGCGCAATTCTGGTGGAATAACTGGCAACATCTTCATAATCATCCACTCTGGACGATTTTCTCCGGTTAACTGAGCACCGCGGAAGCTTTCGATTACTTTCAAACGCTTCAACGCCTCTTGCTTACGTTGTTGTGAAGTCTCAGTGGCAGCCTGGTTACGCAAGTCGTAGCTCAACGTATCCAAGTTTACACGCTTCAACAATTCTTCCAACGCTTCAGCACCCATCATGGCTACAAATTTATTAGGATCAGAATTCTCCAACATCTGATTTTCTTTTGGTAAAGAATCAACGATGTCTAAATATTCTTCCTCTGTTAACAAATCCAAATAATTCACGTTGCTCGCTGCACCGGTTTGAATAACCACGTAGCGCTCATAGTAAATGACCATGTCCAATTTCTTGGTAGGGATACCTAATAAGTAACCAATTTTGTTTGGCAATGAACGGAAGTACCAAATGTGCGCAACAGGTACCACCAAATTGATGTGACCCATACGCTCTCTACGTACTTTCTTTTCAGTTACCTCAACACCACAACGGTCACAAACAATACCCTTGTAACGGATACGCTTGTATTTTCCGCAATGACATTCGTAATCCTTGATAGGACCAAATATGCGCTCACAGAACAAACCTCCCATTTCGGGCTTGTAACTGCGATAGTTGATGGTTTCGGGTTTAACTACCTCACCGAAACTGCGACGTAATATGTTTTCAGGAGAAGCAAGCGAGATACGGATCTTGCTAAAGTTGTTCCCTTGTTTTTGTGTTTTCTTTTGAAGTTGCATGATTGGTTTCTAGAGATTAATCCATAAATGTTACTTCCAAGCCCAAACCGCGGAGCTCGTGCAGCAATACGTTAAATGACTCTGGGGTTCCGATGTTGGTGATGTTATCACCTTTTACGATGGCTTCGTACGCTTTCGCCCTACCTGTAATGTCATCCGACTTCACAGTTAAGATTTCACGCAAGATATTGGCAGCACCAAATGCTTCCAATGCCCAAACTTCCATCTCACCAAAACGCTGACCACCAAACTGAGCTTTACCACCCAATGGCTGTTGCGTAATCAATGAATATGGACCGATTGAACGAGCGTGCATCTTATCATCCACCATGTGACCCAGTTTCAACATATAGCTGATACCTACTGTCGTTGGTTGATCAAATCTGTCACCACTCAAACCGTCGTTCAAATACACCAAACCGTTCTTAGGGATACCTGCTTTTTCAGTTACCTCATCGATCTCAGCCATAGTAGCACCATCAAAGATTGGAGTTGCAAAACGCACACCCATTTCTTTTCCAGCCCAAGCCAATACGGTTTCATAAATCTGACCCAAGTTCATACGTGAAGGTACACCCAAGGGGTTCAACACGATGTCCATTGGAGTTCCATCATTCAAGAATGGCATATCTTCCTCACGAACAATACGAGCAACAATACCCTTGTTTCCGTGACGACCTGCCATCTTATCTCCCACTTTCAATTTACGCTTATTGGCTACATAAACTTTCGCCAACTGAAGGATACCGGTTGGCAATTCATCACCCACACTGATTGAGTAATGCTCGCGCTTGTAATTGGTAACCTTTTCATTATTTACATTGATGAAGTTGGTTAAACAACGAACAACAAAACTGTTCTTGTCCGCATCGCTCGTCCAATTGTGGTAGTTCACATTGCTGTAATCAATGCTCATCAAGTTCTTTTGAGTAAACTTGGTTCCCTTTGGAATCAACTCTTCGCTGTACATATTATATACACCTTGAGAAGTTTTTCCGCCCACCAATTGGAACAATTTCTTAACCAATTCGTCTTTCAACATGCCCAATTCCTTGCGATGATCATCATCCATCTTAGACAAACGAGATTTGTCGCCTGTACGGGTCGACTTATCTTTTTTGCTCTTAGAGAACAATTTCTTATCAATCACAACACCTTGAGCACCTGGAGAAGCTTTCAAAGAAGCGTCTTTCACGTCACCCGCTTTGTCACCAAAGATGGCACGCAACAACTTTTCTTCTGGAGATGGTTCAGTCTCACCTTTTGGTGTGATTTTACCAATCAGAATATCGCCTTCTTTTACTTCAGCTCCAACACGAATCAAACCGTTGTCGTCCAAGTTACGAGTCATTTCCTCACTCACGTTCGGAATGTCATTCGTTAACTCTTCTTCACCACGCTTTGTATCGCGCACTTCCAATTCGTATTCAGTGATATAAACGGTTGTATACCAATCGTCTTTTACTACTCTTTCAGAAATTACAATCGCATCCTCAAAGTTATAACCCTGCCATGGCATGTAAGCCACGCGCAAGTTTCTACCCAATGCCAATTCTCCGCCTTGGGTTGCATAACCTTCACAAAGAACTTCACCCTTGCTCACTCTGTCGCCTTTCTTAACGATCGGACGCAAGTTGATACAAGAGTTTTGGTTGGTTCTACGGAATTTGATCAAATGATAAGTCTTGGTATCTCCAGTGAAACTCACCAAATCATCAAAATCATTGTGGTCGTAGCGAATGCGAATCTCACGAGAATCAACATACACCACTTCACCATTGCCTTCGGCATTGATCAAAGAGCGACTGTCGCGAGCCACTTTTTCTTCCAAACCAGTTCCAACAATCGGTGCTTCAGGACGCAACAATGGTACGGCCTGACGTTGCATGTTGGATCCCATCAACGCACGGTTTGCATCATCATGCTCCAAGAAAGGAATCAATGAAGCTGCAATCGATACGATTTGGTTAGGAGCTACGTCCATATATTCCAACTGCGCTGGGTTCACCAATGGGAAGTCACCTTCCTTACGGCTCTTCACCAACGTAGTCATAAAGTTTCCTTTTTCGTCCAACTCGGCATTGGCCTGAGCGATCGTTTTACCATCCTCTTCCTCTGCAGAAAGATAAACGATACCACTTTCAACTTTTCCGTTAACTACCTTACGATAAGGAGTTTCCAAGAAGCCCATTCCATTAATCTTCGCGTGAACACACAAAGAAGAAATCAAACCGATGTTTGGTCCTTCAGGTGTTTCAATCGTACACAAACGACCGTAGTGCGTATAGTGTACGTCACGAACCTCAAAACCGGCACGTTCACGACTCAAACCACCCGGACCAAGTGCGCTCAAACGACGTTTGTGCGTAATTTCTGCCAACGGATTGATTTGATCTAAGAACTGGCTCAGCTGGTTGGTACCGAAGAATGAGTTAATTACACTCGATAGTGTACGAGCATTCACCAAATCCTGAGGTGTGAATACTTCGTTATCACGAATATTCATTTTCTCACGAATAGTTCTTGCCATACGCGCCAAACCAACACCAAACTGAGCATACAATTGCTCACCTACAGTGCGGACACGACGGTTACTCAAGTGGTCAATATCATCCAATATTTCTGAACCGTTATACAATTCAATCAAATACTTGATGATGCTGATAATATCGTCTTTTGTCAATACACGTACTTCCATCGGAGTGTTAATCTCCAACTTCTTGTTGATACGGTAACGACCTACTTCACCCAAGTCATAACGCTTATCCGAGAAGAACAAACGCTCAATGATACCACGGGCGGTTTCTTCATCTGGTGGATCTGCATTCCTCAATTGACGATAGATTACTTCCAACGCTTCTTTTCCGTTGTTTGAAGTATCTTTTTGCAAGGTGTTATAAATTACATCGTAGCTGATGCCGTTTTCAGACTCAGCATTCAAAATAATTGACTTAACGCCTGCCTCAACAATCAAATCGATGTGATCTTCAACCAACAAAGTATCACGTTCCAAGATTACCTCGTTACGCTCGATACTTACTACTTCACCTGTATCTTCATCCACAAAATCCTCAATCCACGTACGCAAAACCCTAGCGGCCAATTTTCTACCAATCACACGCTTCAAGCCAGCTTTAGATACTTTTACTTCTTCGCTCAATCCGAAGATGTCAAGAATATCCTTGTCACTCTCAAAACCGATGGCACGCAACAACGTAGTTACCGGGAATTTCTTCTTACGGTCGATGTAAGCATACATTACTGCATTCACATCCGTTGCAAATTCAATCCAAGAACCCTTGAAAGGAATTACACGAGCCGAATACAATTTTGTTCCGTTGCTGTGAACACTTTGGCCAAAGAATACGCCTGGTGAACGGTGCAACTGACTCACGATTACGCGTTCAGCACCATTGATGATAAAAGTTCCATTGGGCGACATGTAAGGGATAGTTCCCAAATAAACATCTTGCACAATGGTTTGAAAGTCTTCATGCTCTGGGTCGTTACAACTCAACTTCAACTTAGCCTTCAAAGGCACAGCGTAAGTCAAGCCGCGTTCGATACACTCATTAATGACATATCTTGGGGGATCCACGAAATAATCAAGGAATTCCAACACAAAGATGTTGCGGGTGTCGGTGATAGGAAAGTTCTCACGGAAAACTTCAAACAATCCCTCTCCTTCGCGCTTGTCAGCGGGTGTATCTAACTGGAAAAACTCTTGAAACGATTGGAGTTGTACGTCCAGAAAATCAGGGTACTCAATGGCATGTTTTACCTTACCAAATGAGATCCTTTTGTTATGTGTGGTGCTCAATTTTTTTGTTTTTAATGGTTTGACAGTGGTGTTGGTACTAAAAACGCCCAAAAGGCCCGCGGAATATCCGGGGCCTTAGGGTTAAATGGGGGAGTGTTTACTTAATTTCAACTGTAGCTCCGGCATCTTTCAATTTAGCTGCAAAATCTTCGGCTTCTGCTTTAGAAACTTTCTCTTTTACTGCCTTAGGAGCACCGTCTACTAAGTCTTTTGCTTCTTTCAAGCCCAAGCCTGTCAAATCTTTAACGATCTTTACGATCTGCAATTTGGCGTCGCCTGCGCTAACCAAGACTACATCAAATTCTGTTTGCTCAGCAGCAGCGGCTTCGCCACCACCTGCAGCAGGCGCAGCAACAGCCACAGCAGTAGCTGCAGGCTCGATGCCATGCTCTTCTTTCAAAATTTGAGCAAGCTCGTTAACCTCTTTTACAGTAAGGTTTACCAACTGGTTCGCGAATTCTTTTAAATCTACCATTGTTATTTAATTTAAGTGTTTTTTT
>JBEGUW010000072.1:0-6901 GCA_041178665.1 Bacteroidota bacterium | reverse complement strand
GAATGCTCCCACACAAACAAAAAATAATTTCATTTGTAGGAACCCTCAAATTTAATCAATTTAATATGATATTCGGGCTTTGGTAACACAGATTTAACTGCATTTTAGTGAACATGCGATTCCATAGAATGAATCGCCCAGGAAAAATTTATTCTACCGTCACTGATTTTGCCAAATTCCTTGGCTGATCCACGTTGCAACCACGCATCACTGCAATGTGATAGCTCAATAGCTGCAAAGAAACAGTGTTAACCAAAGGACTCAGTGGCTCAATGGTCTCCGGTACTTCAATCACGTGATCCACTATCTTATCCAAATCGCGGTTTCCTTCACTCACCAGAGCAATCACTATCCCTTTTCTGGCCTTTACCTCTTGGATGTTGCTCACCACCTTTTCGTAATGCTCGGAATTGGTAGCAATCACCACCACGGGCATCTCTTCATCAATCAAGGCAATGGGACCGTGTTTCATTTCCGCTGCAGGGTATCCTTCGGCGTGGATGTAACTGATTTCCTTGAGTTTCAAGGCACCTTCTAAAGCCACAGGGAAGTTATACCCCCTACCCAAATACAAGAAATTGCGGGCATCTTTATATTTCGCTGCCAGTTCAATCATCTGGTCGTTCAACAACAACGCTTTTTCAATTTTCTCGGGGATCCCTTCCAATTCTTCAAAGAAAGACTTGATGGCCACCATATTCATGGTACCACGAAGTTTGGCCATACCCACGGCCATTAAAGCTAAAACGGTCACCTGCGCCGTAAACGCCTTGGTACTCGCCACTCCAATTTCAGGGCCGGCATGGGTATAAGCCCCTGCATCGCTCAAACGAGGAATGCTAGAACCCACCACATTGCAAACACCAAATACACTGGCTCCTTTGCGCTTGGCCAAATCCATGGCCGCCAAAGAATCTGCTGTTTCACCACTCTGTGAAATGGCAATGACCAAATCATCGGCATATAATACTGGATTTCTATATCTAAACTCAGAAGCGTATTCCACTTCCACCGGCACCCGCGCCAAATCTTCAAACAAATACTCAGCCACCAATCCCGCATGCCAACTGGTTCCACAACCAATCAAAATCAATCGCTTGATTTCCTTCAAACGCTCCGCATAGTCTTCCATGGAACGCATGTGGATTTGGCCGGTATTGGTATCAAAACGACCTCTAAAGCTATCGAAAATGGAACGTGGCTGTTCGTAAATCTCCTTCAACATAAAGTGAGGATATCCGCCTTTTTCCAGCTGCTCCAAACTCAATTCCAGCTCCTGCACATAAGGCACCTGAACCACATTTTCTATACTTTTTACAATCAATTCATTGTTCTCAACAATGGCAATTTCGCCATCCTTGAGATAAATCACCTTGTTTGTGTATTCAATAATGGGCGTAGCATCGGAGGCAAAGAAAAACTCTCCCCTGTCTTGACCCAAACCCACCACCAAAGGACTGCCCTTGCGGGCTGCAATCAGATGCTCAGGGTGGTTTTTACTCAAAATCACAATCGCATACGCGCCCACCACTTGCTTCAATGCGGAACGCACTGCATCGGCCAATGGCAAGCCTGTGTTCTCCATCACATTTTCAATCAAATGTGCCAACACTTCTGTGTCGGTGTCCGAATGAAACGTATGTCCACGCTGAATCATGCCCTCTTTTAACGTCGCATAGTTCTCTATGATTCCATTGTGGATAATCGCCAAATCGCCGCTTTCACTCAAATGGGGGTGAGAATTTTTATCGTTGGGTTCTCCATGGGTAGCCCAACGTGTATGGCCCATCCCAATGGTTCCCGTAGTATCCTGCCCTAAGGCTTCCTCTTCCAAGTTTGAAACCTTACCCTGCTTCTTGTAAACGCGCATTTTGCCATCCAACAAAGCCACACCCGCACTGTCGTATCCGCGATACTCTAAGCGTTTCAGGCCCTTGATGACAATGTCATACGCCTGTTTATTTCCGATATAGGCAACAATTCCACACATGGTCTAGTTATATTAATTGTAAAAAGTCTTTGGCTGGATTACAAACCAAATACCGATTTTACTGCACCCACAGCATTGGTCTCTTCCCAAGGGAACAACTTAACAGTCACCTTTAACTCGTTGGGCTTTCCGGCATTGAATACTTTATCTACCGTTTTGCACTCGCGACCCATGTGGCCATAGGCTGCAGTCTCTAGATAAATAGGAGTACGCAATTGGAAACGCTGTTCGATGTTGTAAGGACGCAAGCTAAATTCAGGCATCGCCGAAATTTTTGCTGCAATCTCACCGTCTGTCATTGCAACTTTTGCCGTTCCATAAGTATCAACAAACAAACCCACGGGCTCAGCTACACCAATGGCATAACTCACCTGAACCAAAACTTGATCACAAACACCAGCAGCCACCAAATTCTTGGCAATGTGACGGGTTGCATAGGCCGCAGAACGGTCTACCTTACTAGGATCTTTTCCAGAAAATGCACCACCCCCGTGTGCACCACGTCCGCCATACGTATCAACAATGATCTTACGACCTGTTAATCCTGTATCTCCGTGTGGACCACCGATCACAAACTTTCCTGTTGGATTGATGTGATACTTGATGTCGTTGCCAAACAAAGCTTGGATATGCGCTGGCATTTTCGCCATCACGCGGGGAATTAATAAATGTACCAAATCATCATGGATCTTCTTCAACATCGCCTCGTCTTCATCGAAATCGTCGTGCTGTGTTGAAATCACAATCGTATCAATATTCATTGGCTTGTGGTCGTCTGAATATTGAATGGTCACCTGACTTTTTGCATCGGGACGCAAGTAACCAATTACATTGCCTTCACGACGCATGGCGGCCAATTCTTCCAATAATAAGTGAGCCAACATCAAAGGCAGAGGCATCAATGTATCTGTCTCATTGTTTGCATAACCAAACATCATCCCTTGGTCGCCCGCACCCTGATCTTCAGGATTTGCACGCTCTACCCCTTGGTTGATATCGGCACTTTGCTCATGGATTGCACTCAAGATTCCACAGCTGTTGGAATCGAACATATATTCACTCTTGGTGTAACCAATTTTTGCGATTACATCACGGGCAATTTTTTGTACATCTAAGTATGCGTTTGACTTTACTTCTCCAGCCAATACTACTTGTCCGGTGGTTACCAACGTCTCACAAGCCACCTTACTGCTTGGGTCGTAAGCCAAGAAATTGTCGATCAGCGCATCTGAAATCTGGTCAGCTACTTTGTCTGGGTGTCCTTCCGACACGGATTCTGAAGTAAAAAAGTATGGCATAAGTTTAAACCGCAAATATACAAATCAATTGCATTCAATGCATCGCTTTGAGTGGGTGGTCGATAAAGTTAATAAAAAGCTAGCGGTGGAAGAGTTGTCCAATTTGCAATTCCGCGATCACCAATTTGTGGTCGGACGGCACTTCTTTGATGCTTTGGTATTGTAGCGCCCTCATGGGATTATCAAAAAGGATGTAATCAATTCTAAAACTCGGCATAGAGCCTTTGTAGGTGGTTTCTAGACCCCGGCCAGCTTCCACGAAGGCATCGCGCATGCCGGAACTCAGCTGCCTGTAACTATAACTCACGGGGATATCGTTGAAGTCGCCGCAGATGACTTTGGGAAAATCGCAGACCAGCAAATTCTCTTTGATAATTTTCACTTGTTGCGCCCTGCGCTGGTAGCCCATTCTCAGGCGGGTGATGATGCCTTTGGACCCTTCTATATCTATTTGCTGCTGTTGGGTTTGCTTTTGCATCACTGCGTAGTCTTTTTTGGCAAATCGGAAGGATTGAAGGTGGAGGTTAAAGATTCTCACACGGGCGTTGCGAAGGAATTTGTATTCGGAGGGAATTTCCACATCCACCCACATGGCCATATTGCCGGTTTGCTCACCCAAGGGGATGGGTTGCCATCGTTTGATTTGGTATTTGCTCAGCACGATCATGCCGTAAGGTCGGCGTTCACTTAAGGTATAGGATTGAGAGTAATCGAAACCGCCTTCGGCTTTGAGGAATCTGGCCAGGGCTTTGAGGCCGCCTGCTTTGGCATATACTTCTTGCAGGCAGACTACATCGGCATTTTCTTTTTTTAGTACTTGCAGGAAGGAATCCATGGCTGGCATGTATTCGGTATTTACGATATCAACGGAAGATTCATTTTGGTATAATCCAAACAACTGACAATTGTAGGTAATGACTTTGAGTTTTTTGGCATTCATGTCGAGCATCTCTTTGTCGAGAGGACCGCTTTCGTTTGCCTTTTTATCCCCGTTGTTTTCTAGGCCATTGTTTGCGTCTGTATTCTTGAGATCATTCCATTGGATGTAGAGGCTGGCTTGGCCCAGATTCAGCAAAAGGCAGGACAGTGCGAACAGACTTCGCCATTTCCATTGGATTAGCCAATAGATCAGCGCAAGGACCATCAGAAGAAAGAGGACAGGAAAGGCGAGACCGAGCAGGGGTAGCCAAGAGTTGGTATCGGGGGAAACGGTGGGGACGAGGCCAGACAACATCAGCAGTATAGCCAATACGATGGTGGCTGGAAATGCGATGATGTTGATGAGTTTCATTTGTCTTGACTGGCTTTGAAGAGTGTTTCTTTTTCCTTTTGGGTGAGGTTGTTGTAGCCCACTTGGGAAATTTTATCTAGGATCTCGTTCACCACTTCTTCGGAGGGATTTGCGGATTTTCTAGTTTTCGAATCTACTGCATTGTGGCTTCGGTTTACCCGCATTGTGGCATTTTTTCTCTCTTTTGGGGCAAATAGGGATGCGATGCTTGCGCCGAAACGCGAAAATACGTCGATGGTGGATTGCAAAAAATTGCCTTTTAACACCCCATAGGCATAGAGGGTTCCCCAGAGTAGTCCGCCGATGTGGGCAGCATAACCGCCTACGTTGTTGTTTCCGAAAATGCCCACCACATCCAACACCACTTTCACCAAGACAATCCAACGGATTTCTACTTCTATTAGGCCAAACAGGAAGAGTCGGTACCGCGGTGTAAAGATGGCCGTGGCCAAGACCACCGCAGACACTCCGGCTGAGGCACCCAAGGTATTTTCGGGGAAATAGGCGGCGCCGGGGACACCAAAAAAGACCGACATCGAATAGAAGATTTGTATGAACAGGGCGCCGAATAGTCCTCCAACAACAAATAGCTTCCAGATATGCTCTTTGCCCACCAGGTCCTCCAGAATGGCACCTACAAAATAGAGCCAAAGCATATTGCCAAGCAGATGCCAGGCGTTGAGGTGAAGGAACATGTAGGTGAACGGGCTCAGGAATTTACATCCTTGGCTCAGTTCTAGGGGGCTAAATTTTAGCCAATCTAATAAGACTTGGGAAATGATGCGGTTTGAGGTTGGATACAGGGTGATTAGGATGATCAACCAGGCTAGGAGAAAAACCAAAACGCATGTGGCAATGATTTGTTGGGCCGCGGAGCGACTCGGTCCAAACCATTTGACAAAAAATGTATTCACTGCGTCTTTGATCATCTTAATATATCTTACCCATTTTTCGCCACGCGAAAATCAAGAGAAATCCGGTGAGTGCGCCGCCGATGTGGGCGAAGTGGGCTACGTTATCGCCCGAGAAACTGCCCAAACCCAGGAGTACGTCTAGGCCCACCATGATGGGAACCAGGTATTTGGCTTTGATGGGATAAGGGATAAACAGAAACACCAACGACTCGTTGGGATAGAGGTAGGCAAAGGCAACCATCACCCCGTAAACAGCCCCGGAAGCACCAATCATGGGACCGTAGTTCACGGCTTCAACGCCGGCAGCGTGGTTAGGGAAAAGGGTTCCGGTATGAGAAAAAATGGTGTAGGCCATTTCTGAAAAATGCACCAGCACGGCACCAAGGGCGGCAATAAAAAACAGTTGCAGAAACTTTGATACGCCCAGGCGGTATTCTACAATGGCGCCGAAGGAAAATAGGGCCAGTCCGTTGAAAAGAAGGTGGCTGATGCCGCCATGACAAAATATGTGGGTCGCCAACTGCCAAATGCGGAAATTTTCACTGTCGGGATAGAAAAGATAGAGCGTTTCTACATCAAATCCTGTCTTGGGCAAGGCCACTTGAGCAAAGCTCACCAAAACCATGATAATCAATAAATTCTTTAACCCTGGAGGCAATTGTGCAATCATGTTCTTTGTTTTTTGTTCTGAAATGTATCGTAAATAAAGGCCGCCGAGATTTCAATAAAAATTGGCTTGCCGTCAAAGGTATGGGATGGGTTTTGTAGGGCAAAAAGTCTGAAGGCCAATTGCTGTAATTCCTCATGGGTTTTTCCCATTCCGCTGCGGATCACCGCATGCCTTGCCATGGAAAGTGCCATACTTTCGTATTTGCCCAATTTGAGATCGCCTTGGGTATTTTGATAATCTTCAATGAGATTTTCGATCAGTTTCTGTTCGTCGCCCTGTGTCAGCAATGCGGGCAAACCATTCACAATCAATGTATTCCCACCAAAGTGATTGATGTCAAATCCCAGCCACTGCAATTCTTGCAACAACTCCAAAACCACTGGGATTTGGGCGGGTGGCAACTCAACGGTTCGAGGAAACAGCAAATGCTGACTCTGGCCGGCATGGGCTTGCAATTGCTTTAGGTAATCATGGTAAAAAACATGCTGCTGCGCCAATTTTTTGTCGATGACGGTGAGCACGCCGCCACGGTTGACAACCAAATACGCATCAGACAATGGAAATAGTCCTTGTATGAGGGAGTTGGGTTCGGTGTTGGTGTCCGAGTTGGGGTTGTCTAGCCCCGAGATTCGATTCGACTGGCCGGAAGAATTCCCATTAAATGAGCTGTCGCGCTGCATCGTATGCATCCCCGATTGTTCCACTGAGCCCAGCACTTTTTGCCAATCTTGAAGATCG
>JBEGUW010000071.1:0-13639 GCA_041178665.1 Bacteroidota bacterium | reverse complement strand
AATAATAAGAGTGTCAGCATCAGAATCCTTGAACGCCGTTAACGGTTGTGTATTTCAGAACGTTGTTCTTATCCGGATAAATGCGTTTAAAAGCACTTTGTACCATCAGTGTGGCTTCGTGGAAACCGCACAGGATCAATTTGAGTTTGCCTGGGTAGGTATTCACATCGCCGATGGCGTAAATGCCGGGGATGTTGGTGCTGTAATCCAATGTATTTACTTCGATGGCAGATTTGCTAATGTTGAGTCCCCAATCGGCAATCGGTCCTAGTTTCGGCGATAGGCCAAATAGCGGCAAGAAATAGTCGCAATCGATCCAGTTTAATTCTTCTTTTTCATCCGTTGCGATACCCACGCGTGTTAAACCTTGGTTGTTTTCATCGCCTGCTAAATGTGTCACTTCGCTGTTTACCAATAAGTTAATTTCTCCATTGGAAGCCATGTCCATCACTTTTTGAACCGAGTCCAAATGACCGCGGAATTGGGTCCTGCGATGTATCATAGTGATTTCACTGGCTAAGTCTTTCAAGAAAATCGTCCAGTCCAAAGCAGAGTCACCTCCGCCAGCAATTACGATGCGTTTATTGCGAAATTTTTCTGGGTCTTTGACGATGTATTCCACGCCTTGATTCTCAAATTCGGAGAGATTTTCGATAGGGGGTTTTCTCGGTTCAAAGCAGCCCAATCCACCCGCAATGGCAATGTTTGGCGCTTTATGCATCGTCCCCAAATTGGTGGTTACAATGAAATGGCCTTCGGGAGTTTGTTCGATACTTTCTGCCCGCTCGCCCAAAGTAAATCCGGGTTTAAAGGGTGCGGCTTGCTCCATCAAATTGGTGATCAAATCGCCCGCGATTATGCTTGGAAATCCTGGAATATCGTAGATGGGTTTTTTGGGATAAATTTCCGTCAACTGCCCCCCTGCTTCCGCCAATACATCAATCAAATGGCAACGCAATTTCAAAAGCCCTGCTTCAAAAATGGCGAAAAGTCCAACTGGACCAGCGCCTATGATGATGATATCGGTTTCAATGGTTTTTTTCTCTGTCATTTCTGTCAATCGTTAATAATCAAAAACTCGAATAAGGCCTTCTTTTCGGTATTCAAACACGGAACGTCCGACATCAATTCGGCTTCCCAATTTGAGTTTGTTGAGTCCGCTAATTTCCGCATCGATGGTATAGATATTTCCGCCCGATTTTGCTGCGAGTTCAACATAATGGGGGTGGATTCTATCGGTCACACCGCAAAGGATAATATTCACAGGCTTTGTGACCTGCTTGATAAGTGTAATGTCTTTGATCGGCGCATTGTTGTCGGCAATCATGATAAAACTATCAATCATCGGCCATTTTTTTTGGGTAGCAATCAACGCTTCGATGTTGTTTTCTGGCAAATCACCGCCATTTCCCCGACGCATTGCCGTTTTCATTAAGGCATAGGCAGTATCAAAAACATGGGTTTCGGACATGTGTATTCCACCGGTAAAACCGATGCGTTTCAACATGTCTGGCGCTTCATTGCCATCGTTAAAGAAGACAATTCTCCCGTTTTCGAGGCAGGATTTAGAATGTTTCATCCACAGCATCACCTGCGCTGTGTAAGGGGTCATACTGCCGGTGACATCCACCAAAACGGCATATTTTCCGCCCCAATTTTTGCGGGTGAGGATTTTGAATTCGTCCGTTTTTCTCAAACCAAATGTGTCAAAGAATCCCGTTCTTTCGAAATGTCCCGGTATCCGTTTTAATGGAATAGAATCTTTGATCATCCGGAATTCTTTCTGCCTAAACCAAACGCCCCCGCTGCTATACTTGATATTTTTTTTGCGTTTATCGCGGCTGTTGGGGAGGTAATAACCGGTTTCTTCCTGTCGTCTTCTCACGCGATAGGTGACGGTTTCTGGGATCCAAACCTGAGAATCTTTATAGCTTTTTATCACCCGATCAATTTTGGCAATTTCCTTTTCCGTTTCCGCTTTTGGGGGATGGTTTTTTAAGTAAATCACAAATCCGTGATAGCAGTTTTCTGCCGCTTCCAATGTTTTTGGTGATTTCTGCTCAAATACTCGCCAGGCGATATCGTTTTGTTTGAAAACATCGGGCCAAAGCAGTTTTAGGTTGTTTAAACGACGTTGATTGAGTTTGGGTTGATTGAAAGTGTCCAACTGCTTATATCGGGTATAAACCAGATGAATTGCGTGAACTTCTGAGGCGGGGGGCAATTTGACCTTGTAGGCTTCGGGTTTGAACTGCGAACTCGCGAAGGGCATGGGCAACAGAACAACGAGTTTGCCGGTGTCCGTTGGGTGAAGGTTGATTACGTAAGGTTTATTTGCGATGATATCGGCGATTTTGACCTGGGCGTTCACCGAGGCAAAAAGGCAAATCACAAACATCGATGCGATACAGTTTTTCCAAGCGGTATTAGACCACCGTTTCATGGATTTGGCGACGATATTTGTGTTACAGAATGTCAAGTAAATTGCTTGTGCCGATGCATCGTTCAGTGGTGAAACCTTCGCCGTATTTGCAGCCTATCAAACGGCCATATTCTTGGGCACGGGCATCCAAAAAAGATAAGAAATCTTGTCCGCTAATGGGCGTTTGCGGCTCCTGACTATTCGGGTCGTAGAATTGACTCTTGAATGCCATGATGGCGGCCATTTTTTGTTCGTATTCGTCTGAAATGTCGACAATTAAATTGGGTCCGATGTTCCGATCTTGGATGT
This sequence comes from Bacteroidota bacterium, assembly GCA_041178665.1. GTDB lineage: Bacteria > Bacteroidota > Bacteroidia > NS11-12g > UBA955 > UBA955. Next base: position 10,908 of record JBEGUW010000071.1, on the reverse strand, counting down.
AATTGTAAATTGTTTTCGGTCGATGCGCAGCGAGGTTCTCTCCGTCATGATCACAAACAATTTTGGGAAGGCCAGACAAAAAGCAAGCGCGTGAAACGAGTGAGGCGGCACGGCCATGGTCTGGGTGCCTATCTGAAATGGCATTGGCCAACACGATTTGGGGTTTGTATTTGCGAATTTCAGCAATCACTTTCAGTAATGTTTCCTCATTTTCTTCAAAGAAACCATCGCCAAGATTCAGGTTGTCGCGCACAGCCAATCCCATTATTTTAGCACTCTCTGCAGCTTCTTGATCACGCAATTCCGCTGAGCCCCTTGTCCCCAACTCACCGCGAGTTAAATCGATGATTCCGCAGGCATGTCCCATGTTGATATGCTTCATTAGGGTCCCTGATGCGGCCAATTCTACATCATCGGGGTGGGCGGCGAAAGCAAGTATTTTTAGGGTTGGGAATTGACTCATAATGATGCGGGTGGATTAAAAATCAGGTGGAGCATGGTGTTTCCAACGGCATTCAAAGTGCGCTTGTCCACGGCATCCATATTATCATCGTGGGTATGCCAAAAGGGTGCAAATCCACTATTTGGGTTGTATTGAATGATATCGATCATTGGAATTTTGGTGGCCTCATACACGTATTTATGGTCGTCTGTAATAGCCCCAATGAGTTTCAAAGGAAAGTAGTTTTCATAGCCCAATTCTTGTGCGATTTGCCAGGTATGGACAAGGACCCAGTTGGCGTAATTGTTGGAATTTTCTTCCCACATAAACTGAGCGTTATTGCCGCCAACCATATCCAGAAGGACGCCAAAACTAGCCTTGTAATTTGGAATGTGAGGGTTTTTACCCCAATACTGACTGCCGAGGCAGAATGAGTTTTCGATTTCGGAAATGCCCAGATCTTCGGCATCAAAAAGTATGAAATCAATCCCCCAATCGGGTTTTTGAGTTTTGAGATTTTTCGCCAATTCAAGGATGATTCCCACGCCACTGGCCCCGTCGTTTGCTCCGAGGATGGGCTCGGTTTGTTTTTGGTCGTCTTGATCTGCGTAAGGTCGACTATCCCAATGCGAAGCAATGATCATGCGATTTTTGGCTTGCGGATTTACGCTTCCGATGATGTTATAAATGGGGATTTTCTTACCGTCTTTGGGCGCTTTGCCTTCGCCGGTTTGGAAATAGGCGGTGTCGCAGGTATTTTGGAGTTCCTTAAAAAGCCAATCTGCACATTTTTTGTGGGCAGCGGTACCAGGAATACGAAAGCCAAAGGCCAATTGTTTTTCTATATTTTGATAGGCATTGTCGGCCGAAAATCCTGAAATTTTCCGGGTAACGATGCCCGACTCGGTTGAGGCGGAATCAGTGGGAACTTGGGTTTCGGTATTGCCACCGCATCGCCATAAAAGAACTGTTGTGGCGGTAAGGAGGATTAAAAATGCGCGTGCTTTCATCAAAGTTGTACAAAGTTAATTAATTGTTGGTGGATGGGTGATTCAAAATTGTTGATTAAGGGTTAATTTCGCTTGAATTAGCATGGATAATTCGATTCAGAGTATGACGGGCTTCGGAAGGGCCCAAATGGAAACGCCTTCGTTGCGTGCGGTTTGTGAGGTTAAGGCGTTGAACGGACGGTATTTTGAGGCGGATTTGCGTTTGCCGAAATTTTTGTATGAGATTGACCCTCAAATACGTAGGTTGTTGAGTGAAAAGTTGGAAAGAGGGACAATTACATGTACTTATTCCATCACTTTTCCCAATGTTAAGGCGGAAGATCAGGAGATTCACATCAATGTGGGTTTGGCAAAAGCATATTTGGATAAGTATCAGGAATTGAGTGGCGCCTTGGGTGTGGAGTTCCGCGATCCAATCCGCGATATCATTCGCATTCCAGAGGTCATTCAAACTGGGGAACGCGGGGTAGAAGATGAAGTAAAAAAGGCCATTGTGGCCCTAACGCTGCAAGCGGCGGATATGTTGGTTCAGTTTAGAATGGAAGAGGGAAAGGCTACGGGTGTAAAATTACTTTCATTGGTTGAGTCGATCCAATTGGATTTAGACGAGGTTTCGGTTCACGAGGAGCCGCGCAAGCAAGGCTTGCGCGATCGCATTTATGGTCAATTGGCCGACCATGTATCGTCTGAATTGAGAGATAACAATCGCTTTGAACAGGAGATTTTAATGTACCTCGACAAATGGGATATTGCGGAGGAAAAGCAGCGTTTGCAGCAGCATTTGGATTATTTTAGGACCTGCCTACAAAAAGAGCCCTTGGGTAGGAAACTGAATTTTATCGCCCAAGAAATGGGTAGAGAAATGAATACCATGGGTGTGAAAAGCAATTACTTTCCAATGCAGCAAGCTGTGGTGCAGATGAAAGAAAAATTGGAACAAATCAAAGAACAAGTCTTAAATCTCGTTTGATAAAAATGGCAAAACAAAAATCACGAATCGGCCGGAGGCTTTGGCAACTGGTGATTTGTTTAACGCTCGCAAAAATTGGATTGATTTCACCTCTAGGTGCCCAGTGGTCTAGTCCTGAGCCGCAGGTTGATACAACCAATATTTCCTTGTTTATTGATACGAATGCGACAAAAGAGCCGGTTTATCAAGGACCTGTTTTTGTGGATAGTCTTCATCGACGGGTAACATTGATAGATTTTAGCAATACCAAATTTAGATTGCAGGCTTCAGAATTGTTAGCGACCTTGGTTAAAACGGGTGATTTATCTCGCTTTGATGTTGTGTATTTGCCATGGCATAAACTTCAGATTGTGCTAATGCAACAATATTTGCGTCAACCCGATTCTCTTCACATGGATTATTTGCGTGTGGCTTGGAAGGACGATATCGAGTTTCCCGAGACCCTCTTTTTATCGATGCGCGATTATCAGAAAAAGCAACCAGGTGTTTTGGAAAAGATTCGATTTGAATCGCTCAGTTATGGTGCGGATTTTTTAGATAACGAAAACGAATCGGGTAGACAAGAATATTCCGAAATGCTAAGTTATCCTGATCAAGAATACGAATGGGCCTTGGCAGTAGCATTGAATTCGCTTTTCCCTGAGGATAAAACCGTAGGATTGCAAACGGACACGTTTGGTGGAGTCGTTATGCCTACAACCATTAGGACACAGGTAGAAGCCACTAAGGCGATGGTTTCTTCGGCTATGTGGGATAGGGTTTGGCAAGATCGTTTTGGTGTTCAATCAAATGTTCGTTCAACCGAATCATCCGAATCGTCCGATGAAAGTTCGAGTAGTGAATTTGAGATTGAACCAGCATTTGGTAGTGTTCCAACGATTACTTCGCTGCGCGACAGTCTGCCATTTATCGTTAAGGATTTAGAAAATTGGATTCCAGCAGAGAATAGGGAGATGTTCCGACAGCTGATGCCTTTTTTGGGAAGAGTTCAAGAGCTTGAATTGGAATTGAGTGATTATGCCACCTCTACTTTCAATACCAATAAAACGTTGATTCATCAAATTCCATCAGCAAAGCAAGTGGTTCAAAGTGTAATGAATCGTGGTTCGAGGAATGGTTACGAAGCTTTTATTTACAGGGACTATCAAATACAGACTATTTCAAAGGAGAAAGGCAGGGTATTGGTGCTTCTTGACGATTACAGAGAGTGTATTGATAGGTCGAAATATCTGTCGAATTCAATTCCCAGCCTATTGAGTGGAGTGTTGAATGCTGGCGTGAAAAAGGATTCTATACTCAGGGTTTTCTTGTTTTCAGAGGATCTTTTTGAATTAACTCCTGAATTGATTTCCAATAAAAATGATTCCATGAGTATGGGTAGAAATCTGAAAGTAAATCCAACTCTTTTCATATTTGCGACTGATACTGCGGCTACATCGAACGAACCCGCCGTGATCGATGAACCTTTTGGAATGGAAACGGAATTGGGAGATTCTGCCCATCCAATTGTTTTGTTGAAGCGATTAAGTCGTTATGAAATTACAGATCGTTTGATGGTGGGAACAGTCTTTTTGTCGTTGCCATTAGAGGATGGAACTTCTCCTCTCTACGACACGGCAATGGTTGAAATTATGGATGATTATAGTAGATATAGCTCCAGGAATTCAAACTTTTTACGTGGCTACAATGCTGCGTTTGAAATGAACTATGTGTTCGGTTTGAACCGATTGAAATTGGGTGAATTGAATTCTGTATTGCGGTCCGAAGGTTTGTCTGAAATTGGGATGATACAAAGTCAGGGTATTTCATTGGGTGTGTCTTATACAAGTGGTGGTGAAGAGCGTGCAAAGAGGGTGATTAAAAATGATCGATTGGTAATTACGCAGTCATCGCCATTGGTTAACCCAAATATGAGAAGTACTTATATGTTGTGGTACGATGAAAACCAGATATCGTTTGGTAGGCATTTTACTTTGGGCGTTGGAGGATACACGGGCTATGTTCGACATGAGTTGAAGAATTTCACGGGTGTTAGCGGCGGGTTTATCAATCAGGATCAACCGAGTTTCAAGGTGGCGAATCCTGCCTATGTTTATGGATTATCAGTTACTCCGGCGTTGAGATTTGGCAATTTTTATGCGAGAGGATCTGCTGGGTATGGCTGGGATTTTGGCAAAAAGACTTGGAATTACCAAGGATCTGCAATGAATTCCAATGGTGGGTTGAAGAACACCGGGCTGTTTATGTCGGCTGAAATCGGATATTGTTATCGATTTGATTTTACAAGTAAAGACGATACTGCGGTAGTTGATTATGCTAGTGAGGCCGCAACTAAATTTAATAAAAGGAGGGTAGTACGATGAAAAAATTGTTTGGATTTATGGCTTTGATGGCGGTGTCGTCTTTGATGGCCCAGGAGTTGCCGATTTTGCCGATGGGGGTAAAATTCGACTTTTCGTCGAGTAATTTTAATCAAACGGATGCGGTACAGATACTATCTAGCCGTGCCAAAAGTGCAAGGGTGATTCTAACGGGTGAGAATCATTTTTACTCCAAATTCAATTCTGTGGCCGAATACAGATTCTTGCGAATGATGCATGAGAATGCGGGGGTAAGGAATTTTGTGATTGAGTTAAGTCCAACCCGGGCTTATTATATGGAGCGTTATTTCACTAAGGAGGATTCGGTTGCGAAGTTGTATTTGATGGCAACGAGTTCCAAGCATTACATGAATTTGTTTGATAGCATTGCTATGTGGAACAGGGCATTGCCGGCATCGGAGCAGATCAAGGTTCACGGACTGGATGTAGAGCGTTTCTACGATATGTCGGTTCTTTGGTTGTACGATATTTTAAAGCGCCGGGGTGTGCCGCCAGCGGAGCTGGCGGCGGGCGTTTACCTGGCAAGAAATGCGGCTAATTTAATCCTGACCGATGGAATTTCAAATTTTTACGAAGATGACGATGAGAATGATGTTTCTACCTCAGTGGATACAACAACATCGGAGTCTACAGATATTATAACAGACACCGCAATTTCAACGGCCATGTTAGATAGCGCAGCAATTTTGTATGTTTATCCTGTGGTGAAGTCATCAAATGGGAAAGGGAAGGAATGGGTTGAAAAAGAATTTAATCCGTTAATTGAATCTAGGCCTGAAGACGAAGAATATGAGAATATTGCGTATTTGATTAATTGGCTCAAAGAATACGGTGCTGCCGATGGCCCTTTTGTGGACTCCTGCATTGCATGGAAAAATTGGCTTGGATCCGACTATGCTGAATACGTGAAAGTTTTCAAGCAACTTAAAGAATGGCAACAATGGGAGGCATTGGATAACACCGCACAGCAATATACCTGGCGTGAAGAACATATGTACAGAAACATGGTGGCCTTGTTGAACAAAAACCCGCAAGATAAATTCTACGGTCAGTTTGGACGTTGCCACACATCGTTGGTAAAGCAGCAACAAGACTGTGGGTGGTTTGAGTACAACAGCATGCTCACAAGGTTGAAAACTCGATATTTTAAAAACGACGCTTCGGTATTGTCGATCGGTATCTTTTATGTAAAAGACAAGGACAGCGACGGTGATATCTGTGCAGAAAATCTAAGTAATAACTCGATCATAAACGCCGAAGTAAAGGCTTTGTACGAGACGGTAGACGACAATATGTTGTTGTTTGATTTACAGACCAAGGACTCACAATTAAAGGAGTTGCCAAAGAAGTTCAACTTTGTTTTGGTACATGATTACACCAATGAAGACGAGGGTGACGACGATGAGCCTTGGGAATTTGAAGACAATGCATTGACTTCACGATATGTTTCCGTTGGTTCCAATCGATTGTTGATGCCTCAAATGATGACCACAGCGATGGTTCAGCATTTTGCCGCCAGTCAATATGCAGTTTCAAATCCAAATGTGTTCAGTTATCAAATGTTTCAGATGGCGGCACATTCATCAAGGGCTACTTTAGCAATTGGCGGCGGTGGAATGTCGAAAGATATTTTTTCTGGTGAGAACGGTGAGCGACTTAATTTCGGCGCCCGGACTTTTACTGCTGATCTATTGTTTCATAGCAACAATCAAAATAAATGGGTGATTGGCATAGGCGGCAGGGCTTGGTATCAATTACAGCGAATTAAATACACGCCACCTTCCTTGAATGTTTTAAATCCAAGACCCGATGGCAATCAAACCATACAGAGCAGAGAGTGTATGCCTACGGGGTATTTGAGTGTTGAAAGGCGTTTTGTGAATCAATTCTCATTGACATTCAATGTGGGATATCGAAAAGATATGTCAACGGGAAAATGGTATTTTCAGAATACCGGATTGCCCTATTACCTTGGGAAATCTATTGGCGGCGATATGAGTTCAATTTTCGCAGAATTGGGGTTCCGAATCAATCTAGTAAAAGATGAAGAATAGTATCAAATCAATTGTCATGGAGATTCCAAATCTCATCACCCTAAGCAATTTGGCTTGTGGTCTGCTGGGTGTTGCTTTTGTGATGCAAGGCCTGGAATGGATGGGCTTTGTTTGCTTGTTACTCGGTGCGTTTTTGGACTTTTTTGATGGTCTAGCTGCCAGAAAGTTGGGCGTTGCTGGTGAGATGGGCAAGCAGTTGGATTCATTGGCTGATGTTGTCACCTTTGGCGTTCTGCCCGGACTGATTTGGAAATCGTTGATGGAATACAATGGATATTGTCCTACCGGTGTGTTTTGCATCAATCAATACATCTGGATGATGATTCCTTTGGCTGCGGCTTATCGCTTGGCTAAGTTCAATATCGATACAAGACAAACGACAGGTTTTATTGGGATTCCAACACCAATGACGGGGATGGCGCTTGCCAGTTTTGCTTGGATGAGTTACACTTTGGGTCATTCTGGAAGCATTTGGATCATCGAAAAGCCTTTGATTGACCTTTCCGGGTTGTTTTCAAATTACTACGTTTGGTTGTACATGCCTTTGGTGGCTTCGTATATGATGATCAGCGAGATCCCAATGTTATCGTTGAAAAGAGTGAAAAACGACCCCTTGGGGAAGTACAAATTGGTTTTGCTTGTAATGACAGTTCCTTGCTTGCTTTTTGGTAGCACGGGCGTCATCGTCTATTATTTTGGTTATATACTTGTTTCGATTTTGTCGAACTTTGCAGTTAAATCTATCAATCAATGAAAAAAGTAGGTATCATTATGGGAAGCGATAGCGACCTGCCAGTTATGAAGGATGCAGCCAGTATTTTGGATGCTTTGGGTGTGGAATACGAACTAACGGTAGTAAGTGCGCATCGGACTCCAAAACGGTTGATGGAATATTCAGAGTCTGCGGCCGATCGTGGTTTAGAAGTGATTATTGCGGGTGCCGGTGGTGCAGCCCATTTGCCAGGCATGGTGGCTTCATTCACGCATTTGCCGGTGATTGGGGTTCCTGTTCATACAAAATCAATGAGTGGCGTAGATAGCTTGTATAGTATTGTGCAGATGCCTCCGGGAGTTCCTGTGGCTACAGTTGCTATCAATGGTGCCAAGAATGCGGGGATACTCGCTGCGCAGATATTGAGTGTGGCGGATAAAGATTTGGCAAAACGTGTAGCTGATTTCAAGGAATCGATGAAGTCCGAGGTTTTGGGCAAAGCGGATCGTTTGGAAGTGGAAGGCTGGAAAAAATATCTGGGTGAGTAATTTGTTAGCCCTATGATTATCGTAGGAAATGCCTTGGTTTCTGAGGATATTTTAGAGAAAAAATTTGAATGTCAGATTTCGCTGTGTAAGGGCGCGTGCTGTGTTCATGGCGATGCCGGTGCTCCGTTGGAAGCGAGCGAATTGGAAATCATCGAAAAGGAATTGGATCATGTGAAGCCATTTATGGGCGAGGAAGGCTTGGCTTTGCTCGATGCGCAAGGCTTTCATGAAACCGATCGCGATGGTGACTTGGTGACCGTTTGTCGTCCTACCGGCGAGTGTTTATTTGTGGTTTACGATGAGGTAGGGATTGCCGGTTGTGCCATCGAAAAGGCCTATTTCGACAATAAAACTTGGTTTAGAAAGCCCATGAGCTGTCATTTGTATCCCATCCGCGCCAAGCAATATGGGGAGTACATGGCCCTAAACTATCACCATTGGAATTTGTGTAACGATGCGTGCAAGGTAGGCGAGGAGAAGAAAGTGCCGGTTTACCGCTTTTTAAAAGAGGCACTCACACGAAAAATGGGTCCGGTTTGGTACGAGGAGTTTGAGGCGATTGCGGAGGCCTGGGCTGAGAGAGAGTAGTAAATGTGATGAGAGCCGCTGGATGAGAGTTGATATCCGGTTGGTGCACAATTACGGTGCTGAAAACAACACACTAATTAATCCAACCAGCATTGTCAGTTTGAGCCACTTGCTAATTTTCTTGTAATCGCGTTTGTTGTTTGCCTTGCCAATCATCCACATGGATTTGAGTATCATGGGGACAAGGGCTAATACCAAAAATGCTGGGTAAACAAAGCGATGGATTTCGATGGCTGATTTGACATTGAAAAAAGGTTCTATCGAAAGTAAATAGGCGGCTGTAACTAAGAAAATAACAATTAGGGCCAAAATTACATTGCTGAGAATATTCGTTTTTCGGGTACCGTACAGTATCGGAAACGTTTCGCATCCTTGCTCTTTGTCGCCCTCGATATCTTCTGCATCTTTCACCAATTCCCTTGCCATGGTGAGCAGAAAGGCCAAGAATGCGTATTCAGCAAAATAGGCGGAGTGAATTTCATGGATGCCGCGGGAGGCGATGTAAATGACCGAGCCCGACATAAAAGCAATGAGTGAATTGCCCGGCAAGCCCATCGCCTTGAGATCGGAAGAATAGAAATAGAGCAGCACCGCAATGGCAGAGGCGAACAATCCAATACCCAGGCCGGCGTAGTAACCGCAGATTTGACCGAGTGCGGTTAGGATGATGTAATAAACGATGGCGGCTTTGTGCGAAATATCGCGCTTGAGAATCCTTTTGTTCGGGCGATTGATATGGTCGGTTTCTACATCAAACAGATCATTGATGATATACCCGCCGGCGGCAGTTAAGCAGCATGTGAGGATGATTAATAGTGATTCGGGCCAGATAATATTTGACCAATCGATGTTGAAATAGCTAGTTCTAGAAGCCGCAATCATGAAAACCCCTTGGGTAAAAAGGGTGAGAAGGATGTTGTTGGGTCTCAGGATGGCGAGATAGGGTCGCATAGCTACAAGTGATAGCAAGCTACACTATTTTTTTGGAAATTTCATCTTGTAAGGCGCATTCACGATACCGTGTGAGATGTTCTGAAGCTTCTTTTTCAGCATGTTGCGCTTGAGGGGATGGATCCTGTCTGTGAATAGAATGCCCTCAATATGATCGTATTCGTGCTGAATAATTCGTGCTGCCATGCCATCATAAGTCTCTGTTTTCTCCTGGAAATTCTCATCCAAATATTGAATGGTGACTTTGGCGTTGCGTTTCACATTGGCTCTCACAAAAGGGATGGAAAGGCAACCTTCCTCATATTCCCATGGGGTATCGAACTCTTCCAGAATTTGCGCATTGATAAATACCTGCTTGAAGTCTTTGGTGCTCGAATCGTCTTCAATGTCGGTTCCGTCCACAATAAACAATCGGATGGGCAAACCAATTTGCGGGGCAGCCAAACCAATTCCACTGCTATCGTACATGGTTTCAAACATGTTTTTCAATAGGGTGTCGAGTCCTTCGTATTGTGGCGTGATGTCTTCAGCTTTTTTGCGGAGTACGGACATTCCGTAGGCGTAAATGGGCAGTATCATGAAATTTTCTGTAGGTAGGTTTGGAGGATGATGGCGGCGCTCACGGCATCGATGAGTCCTTTGTTTTGTCGCTGCGATTTTTTTGCCCCAGAGGCGATGATGCTTTGTTGTGCTTCATGGCTGGTTAAGCGCTCATCAATCGTATCGACAGGAATATGGGGGTAAGCGTTTTTGAGTGCTTCAATGAATTGTTTTACGGGCTGGGTGGCATCGGTATCGGTTCCATTGAGATTGGTAGGCATTCCAACCACAAACGATTCCACCTCTTCATCGTACAGGTAGGAGTCGAGATACATTTTCAAGTCCGCCGTGTACACCATTTCCAGGGGCTGAGCAATCATTTTGAGGGGGTCAGTAACGGCGAGGCCAGTGCGCTTGCTGCCATAATCTATACCCATGATTCTTCCCATACTGCAAAGATACGGAAATGCTAGAATTGGGGGGTGGAATTCGGATATGGGCAATAAATGAATGATGGATTTGATCGTGGCTCAATCACCCATAAGTTTCTTATATGAATCTTCATCCATATACTCTAACAAGTCACCAGGCTGACAGTTCAGCACTTTGCAGATCTCATCCAAGGTTGAGAATCGGATGGCTTTGGCTTTGCCACTTTTCAATACGCTCATGTTGGTGATTGTGATGCCAACGCGAGAACTTAGCTCCGTAA